>DBIU01000004.1 GCA_002304735.1 Ruminococcaceae bacterium UBA794
GGAAGAACCAAAAAGACTTTTTATGACGCTTCGCGGTTGGACTTTAAGTTCCTGCTTCCGCCCTATGCGCCAAGTGCTCACTCAAAGATAAGATACAAGCTGTGCCTGCTCTGCTGCTCCGCGTGCCTGATTACATCAAAACTAAAACGGGAGAATTTGCGTTCTCCCGTTATTTGGTATTCGCACAATCCATAGACACAAAGCAGGCATAGCTTCGTGTTTAATCTTCAAGTAAACGCTCGGCGCATAGGGATAGAGAAGAAACCAAAGACTTTAGCGCGAAGCGATTAAAGTCTTTTTAGATTTTTAAGACCTTTTTCTTCAGAAAAAGGTCTTAAACCGCCGGAGGCAGCGTTAAAATTCGGGTTTTTTCTCGGCGCGGTTGTTGATTTTTTTAGCGTTAAGGACGGCGATAGCGAGGAAGAGCATAATTACGCTTACGGCGAGCGAGATTACGACGCTTAAAGCGATATTGAGGGTATTATCGGCGAGGGGAAATTCGGGGGAAACCAAGCCGCCCGAAACAAGATTTGCGAGAGCGAAGGGGTTGTACATAACCTGACCGTAATTGTTTGAAATCATCTGAATAACGGTTTGAGCGATTGTGATGCCGATGTAGACAACGGCAGCCATTACGCCGGGTCTTGAAGTGCAAAGACCGAGCGACATATGGACGCAGACTGCGAAAACGATGAAAATTCCCGCCAAGGCGCTTGAAAGAAGAAGCATACCAAAGTCAATGGGATTATTCGGGAAAAGCGCGTTGCAAAGCACGCCGCAGAGCATTGACGACAGGAATACGTCAATAAAGCAAACTATCGGATAGAGGATAAATTTTGCGAGAACGTAATGTTTTGTGCTAAGTCCCGAGCAGAGCGGGATAATCATAGCGCGCTTTTTCTGTTCGCCGCCCGCCGCCGAGCATAAAACGAGCATAAAAACGAGCATTACTACCGAAATCAAGCTCGACATCGCAACCGTGTACATCAAGCTTGCGTCGGAAAACATCGCGGTCATATCGCCGAAATTCATTCCGCCGAGAAATCCCGGGTCAACCTCTCCTATTGAGATTGACAGGCTGCTTTGCTTAGCAAGCTCCTTCATCACAACTCCTGTGAACTTATACATCAGCGGGTATGCGATAACAACGGCAAACGCCGCGATTATTACTCCCCAGAGTCTGAAAGTGCGCGAAAAGTGCGCCCATTCTTTTTTTAGGCAAAATCTAAGCTTCATTATCCTGCCACCTTTCTGAAAATTTCTTCAAGAGTCGCCGTGCCTATCTTAAAGCTCTCGGCTATCATATTGCGCTCGGCAAGCAGCTTCATAAGCTGTTTTGCGGTTTCGTCGGCATTTTCCGAGCCGAAACGGAAAAGGTTTGTTTTTTCATCATACTCGGCTCTAGCGAAATTAATGCTCAAAAGCGCGATTTTGTCCTCTTGAGTAAGATTTCTGACGGTAAGATTAATAACGTCGCCGCCGTATTTTTTGAGGATATCGTTAAGCCCGCCTTCCTCCGCAAGAATACCGCCCGTCATAATGCCGATACGGTTCGCCACGCGCTCGACGTCCGACAGAATATGCGTTGAAAGCACGATTGTGCTGCCCATTTCTTTCAGCCTGTTTATAATGTCGATAACCTCAAGTCTGCCCTGCGGGTCAAGCGCGGAAGTCGGCTCGTCAAACAGCAGCAAATCGGGCTTTCCGAAAATCGCCGCGCCCATTCCAAGACGCTGGGTCATTCCGCGGGAAAATCCCTTTGCGCGCCTGTCCGCGGCGCTTGTAAGCCCGACAATCTCGATAACCTCGGAAACGCGCTTGTCGATATCTCCGTCATAACCCACGCAGGACGCGATATATCCGAGATATTCGCGCGCGGTCATATATCCGAAAATCATAGGACTTTCGGGCAAATATCCGATTTTAACGGGCTTTCCGCCGTTTAATTCAAGCTCGCCGTCGTCTTTTTCGATAATATCGGCGATAATATTCATAGTTGTGGTTTTTCCGCAGCCGTTTCTGCCGAGAAAACCGTAAACATCGCCGTCGTTAATGTTCATATCAAGACCGCGAAGCACGGAAAAATTCCCGTAAGCCTTTTTTAAGCCTCTTATTTTAACCATAATTCCACTCCTTTTCAGGTTGATTAACGCTTGTTTAATATATAATAGGCGCTATATATATTTATTATAACATACTTCGCTTGAAATTTCAAGTCTTTACAAAAGCATTTTATTGTGTTATACTAAAAAAGTGAGGTGTAAAATGAAGAATTTTTATATTTTTGATATGGACGGAACGCTTGCAGCGTCAATGAAGCTTTGGCGGGAGGAGTGCGCGAAAATCGATATGAGCGACGAGAACGCTTGGGAAAGCGTTTTTCAGCGAATGAAAAAGCACTATGCCGAGGAAATCGAGCTTAAAAGCGGAGCGCTTGGGTTTATCCGCAAGGCGAAAGAGCGCGGTGTGAAGATGTGTATTGCGAGCGCGACAAGGCGGGATATCGCGGAGCCGTTTCTCGAAAAAAGCGGTCTGCTCGATTATATCGAGTTTTATATCGACTGCATTGAAATCGGCGCATACAAGGACAAGCCCGATGTCTTCCTGCTCGCGGCAAAGCGGCTCGGCGCGGAAATTTCGGAGTGCGTTGTGTTCGAGGACACGCCGCAGGCGGTCGCAACAGCAAAAAACGCGGGATTTTACGTTGTCGGCGTGTACGACAGCATTACCGTGAACGATGGGAATATAAAGCCGTTCGTTGACGATTACGTCGAGGATTGGCGGGAGTTTGAGATTAAGGTTTAGCGCCTCCGGCGGGGAACGCTTCGCTTCAGTGCCTCCGGCGGCTTAAGACCTTTTTCTGAAGAAAAAGGTCTTAAGAATCTAAAAAGACTTTTTATGACGCTTCGCGGCAAAGCGCCAAACTTTGGTAAAGCACCGCGAAGCGGCAGCGTGACGCTGCACCCGTGAATTATCGCCAAACTCGGTTAATGCACCGCGAAGCGCTTAAAGT
>DBIU01000005.1 GCA_002304735.1 Ruminococcaceae bacterium UBA794
GAAAAAGGTTAGGTAAACCGCAGGTTTACCGAGAACATCCAAAAAGACTTTAATCGCTTCGCGCTTAAGTCTAAGTTCCTTCTCCCGCCCTATGCGCTTAGCAATCACTCGGGAAAAGCAAACGAATCTATGTCCGGTTTGTTGCTCCATGAGATTTGCGGCTATGTTTGCTGAATACGAAATAGCGGGAAGATTTCTGAAATCTTCCCGCCTTTTGTTTTGTTGTAATCAAGCAGACGGAGCATCTTAGCAGGCATAGCTTGTATCTAATATTTGAGTGAAAACTCGGCGGATAGGGCGGTATCGCGGACTTGAAGTCTAAACGCGAAGCGTCATAAAAAGTCTTTTTAGATTCCTAAGACCTTTTTCTTCAGAAAAAGGTCTTAGGCCGCCGGAGGCACTGAAGGCGGAGCCGTCCCCCGCCGGAGGCACTGAAGGCGAAGCCGTCCCCGCCGGAGCGGAGCGTTTTTTATTTTTTCCAAGTTGCCGGTGAAAACAGCATAAGCATGGGGAAAAGCTCGAGTCTGCCCGCGAGCATATCGAAAATCAGCACAATTTTCGACGGTACGGAGAAGAACGAGAAATTCGCTGTCGGACCGACAAGCTCAAGTCCGGGGCCTATGTTGTTTATCGTTGCTGTGACGGCGGTGAAATTCGTGATAAGGTCGTGATTTTCAAACGAGATAACGACAAGCGAAATCACAAAAACGACGATAAACGCGACCATATAAGTGCAGACGGAGCGCACGGTTTCGTGTTCAACGGGGCGCTTGTCGATTTTGATTTTCTTAATCTGCTTCGGGTGAACCATAACGCGCAGCTCTTTTCCGAGCGACTTGAACAGTATAATGATACGCGAAACCTTAATGCCGCCGCCCGTGCTTCCCGCGCACGCGCCGATGAACATTATAATAATGATAATCGTCCTCGAAAGCTCCGACCAGACGTTGAAATCAACGGTAGAGAAGCCTGTCGTTGAAATGAGAGAAGCCACGGTGAACGCGGAGTGGCGAAGCGCGTCGCCGGAAGCGGGATAAAGGTCGATGTTGTCGAATGTGAGAATGGCGATTGCCGCCGCTACGATAATTAGGAAAACGACGACCTCCGTGTTGAACGCTTCGCGGAATTTTCTGTTTAGGAGGAAGAAATAGGAATTGAAGTTGATTGAGAACAGCAGCATAAAAACGGTGACTACAATCTGAATGTACGGCGAAAAGCCCGCCATACTGTCGTTATAGAAGCCGAAGCCGCCTGTTCCCGCCGTAGCGAAAGCCGTGTTAAGCGCTTCAAATCCCGTCATTCCGCCGCAGAGCAGCAAAACAAATTCCGCGAGCGTAAGAACGAAATAAATCGAGTAAAGCAGAAGCGCCGTTGTTTTGACGCGCGGAACGAGCTTGCTGACTGACGGACCGGGGGATTCCGCTTTCATAATATGCATATTCTGACCGCCCGACAGCGGCAGAAACGCCATTATAAACACGAGAACGCCCATTCCTCCTACCCAGTGAGTGAAGCTCCGCCACATAATCATAGATTTCGGAAGCGCCTCGACGTCCGAGAGGATAGAAGCGCCCGTTGTCGTGAAGCCCGAAACCGTTTCAAAAAGCGCGTCAATGAAAGACGGTATCGCTCCCGAAAGGAAAAGCGGAAGCGCTCCGAAAAGCGAGAGCAAAATCCAGCTCAGCGCGACGATTACAAATCCCTCGCGCGAGAAAAGCCGCTTGTTCTGCGGTTTTTTAATGAGAATGAGCAGTCCGCCCATAACAAGGCAGACGGCTGCTGAAACGCCGAACCAGAGCGCGGAATTTCCTTCGGCAAAAACGGCGGCGGTAATCAGCGGAACAGCCATAAAAGCCGCTTCAAACACCATAATCCAGCCGAGGACATAGCTTATCATTCTGTAATTCATAGTTTGAGTACCTTTTATTTTAGGATATCCGCGATATCGTGAATACCGAGTATATTAGAAACGATTACGACCGTATCTCCCGTGAGAATAACGTCCGAGCCGCGCGGAATGATAACCTTCTTGTCGCGCAGAATAGCCGCGACAAGCACTCCGGACTTAAGCTTAAGCTCCATAAGCGGCGTATCGGTTACGGCGCCCTTGTCGGTTATCGTAAACTCGGAAGCCTCGACCTTGCCCTTGATAAACTGATAAACGCGCTCAACGTTGCTTGCTTCGGCGCGTTTGAAGGAGCGGACATAGCGTATAATCGTATCTGAAGTTATATTTTTTGGATAAATTATGGTATCGAGGTCAAGGTGCTTTATAACCTCGTCAAACTCAATTCGGTTGATTTTCGTGACAAGCTTCGCGCTTCCCGCGCTTTTCGCGAAAAGCGAGAGCATAATGTTCTCCTCGTCGAGATTTGTAAGGGAAACGAAAGCTCCCGTTTCTTCAAGACCCGCTTCAAGGAGAACGTTCTGGTCGGAAGCGTCGCCGTTTATAACGGTAACGTCGTCCCATTGCTCCGAAAGCTCCTCGCAGCGCTTCAAATCCTTTTCGATAATCTTAACGGAAATTCCCGATTTAAGCAGAATTTCCGTGAGATAGTGACCAAGCTCGCCGCCGCCCGCGATTATAACGTCCTTGACGGAATTTGTCTTGTAGTTGATTTTGCGGAAGAAATCGTTCGCCTTTTTCGGAGAAGCGACGATTGAGATAACGTCTTTTTCCGCGAAAACGAAATCGCCGTTCGCGATATAGGCTTCATCTCCGCGTTCGATTGTGCAGACAAGCACGTCGCAGAGCAGTTTTGAAGCAATTTCCTTGACGGCAAGCCCCGCGAGCGGACAGTCCTCGGGAAGCCTGAATTTAAGCAGCTCTACGCGTCCGCGCGAGAACGTTTCGATTTTTGTCGCGGACGGGAAACGCAGGATACGCGCGATTTCCTGCGCCGCGGCAAGCTCGGGGTTTATGACCATAGCAAGACCCAGTTCGTCCTTGAGGAACGGCGCTTCGCTGCTGTACTGCGGAGAGCGCACTCTCGCAATGGTGTGGCAGCAGTTTCCGGCCTTTTTCGCGATAAGACAGCAGAGGAGATTAAGCTCGTCCGAACCCGTGACCGCGATAAGCAAATCCGCGTGCTGAATACCCGCTTCCTGCTGAATAAGGTGAGCAGCGCCGTTTCCGACGACTCCCATAACGTCGCAGCGCGCGGTTAACGCGTGGATTTTATCCGCGTCCATATCTATAACGGTGATGTTGCTGCCCTGCTCGTTAAGCTGCTCGGCGAGCGCCTGACCGACCTTTCCGCAGCCGACAATAATTATATCCAAGAGAAAAATCCTCCTTTTTTCACAATATCTATCCATACTATACACCTTTTTTCGGTTCTTGTCAATCACCTTTATTCAAGAACTTGAAAAAATGCGTAAAAGCAAGAGCGCTTTGAATAATCCCGAACGGCTTGTAAAAAAGGACAATCGCTCCAAAACTTATTCGGGACGAAATTGAAATCATATAGATTAGCCCCTCGCGGGCAAAAAAACCGCCCCTAGCAAAAACTAAGGG
>DBIU01000046.1 GCA_002304735.1 Ruminococcaceae bacterium UBA794
TTTAAGCGCTTCGCGGTGCTTTACCAAAGCTTGGCGAAAACTTGGAGCAGTCGTGCGGGACTCGCTGCCGAGGGGGCACTCTGCACAAACTTGGGTAATGAACCGCGAAGCGAAAGGGTGCAGCGTCACGCTGCTTTTCTTCAGAAAAAGGTCTTAAACCCCGCGGGAGCGACTGGAGTGCGGAGCGCGACCGACTAAAGCGAAGCGACCGACCGGAGAAAACTATGAAAAAGCTTACAAGAGAATTTTATCAAAAAGGCGCGGTTGAGGCTGCGCGGGAGCTTTTGGGCAAGGTGCTTGTTCGCGAGAGCGGCGAGGGCTTGACGGCGGGAATTATTGTTGAAACGGAAGCGTATGTCGGACCCGAGGACAAGGGCGCGCACTCCTGCGGCGGCGTGCCGACGGAGAGAACCGCGGTAATGTACGGCGAGGGCGGCTTTGCTTACGTCTACTTGATTTACGGAATGTACTCCTGCTTCAACGTCGTCGCGAACGTGAAAAACAAGCCCGAAGCCGTGCTGATACGCGCAATAGAGCCGCTCGAGGGCGTCGAGCTTATGAAAAAGCGCCGAAAAACCGACAACGTCTATAATCTTTGCAGCGGACCGGGAAAGCTCTGCGGGGCGCTTGGGATAACGCGCTTCGACAGCGGCGCGGATTTATGCGCGGACGAGCTTTATATTCTCGACAAGCCGCTTTCCGAAAACGCAAAAATCCTCGTTTCCCCGAGAATTAACATCGACTATGCCGAGGAATACCGCGACGTTTTGTGGCGATTTTTCCTTGCGGATAACAAATTTGTATCGAAAGTTCCGAAGAAATATTGCGCGGAGGAATATAAAAAGTAATATTTCGCTAAATTTTCAGAAAAAAGTATTAACATTTGCGTAAAAATGTGGTATAATAATTTGTGATAGTATTTATTTTTAACAACCGGTGAGGCTTATGAGTAACAAAAAATTTCACTATATCAAAATTAAGGACGAGCAGAAGAAAAAGCCCGACCCGCGCAAAAAACAGCGCGTTATGAAAAATATCGGTCACGCGCTTACTGTCGTTGGGACAACGCTGTCTTCGATGCTGCTCATTATCGTGGTAATGCTGTGCATCGTCGTTACCATAATCGTCGTGTACGTTCTGAATTTCGCGGACAACGGCTTCGACGCAAATCTGCGCGATACCGAAATGAAGTACACAAGCATCGTCTACGCGCTTGACGAGGACGGTCAAGAGGTCGAGATTACCCGACTTGCCGCAGAGCAGAACAGAATTTGGACGAACTATGAGGATATTTCTCCAAACCTTATAAACGCGATTGTTTCAACGGAGGACAAGCGTTTTTGGGACCACAAGGGCGTCGATTGGCGCAGAACCGTGTTTGCGCTCGGCGCGGACGTGCTTAACCTAAGCAGAGCGGGTCAGGGCGGCTCGACTATCACTCAGCAGCTCGTCAAAAATATCACGGGCGACGACAAGCAGACTTGGGAACGTAAGCTGCGCGAGATTTTCCGCGCTATGTCGCTTGAGGAAAAGTACACCAAAATTGATATCCTTGAAAGCTATCTTAACAGAATTTGGCTCGGAGGAATGGTTTACGGCGTCGGCGCGGCTTCACAGTATTATTTCGCGAAGGACGCAAAGGACCTCGATATCGCCGAAAGCGCTATTCTTGCGGGTATGATTAGAAACCCGTATAGGCGCTCGCCTTTCGTTGATTTGCAGAACTGCAAGGACAACCAGCTCTACGCGCTCGCGAATATGTACGAGCAGGGGTATATCACCCTTCACGAATACGAGGCGGCTAAGGTTGAAAAGGTGCGGTTTTCGAGAGCGGTTGACGGCGACGCGTTCGGTTACACCGAGCCCCTTCCCGTTGAAACGTCAGACCCCGACTCCGAAAATCCCGACGACGCGGAACAGACCGATAATTCAAGCGGCGAGGACGGCGAAGAAAGCGGCGATGACGAAGAAGAACCTATTTACGAGGCTTATAAGTGGAACGACTACGAAATTTCTCAGAACTGGTACGTTGACGCGGCTATCGACCAGGTTATCAACGACTACGCGGAGCTTAAGGGCATAACCTATACAAGCGCCAGAAACGAGATTTACAACGGCGGCTATAAGATTTACGTCAATATGGATATGAAGCTTCAGGATATTCTTGAGGAAAAATACCGCGACCCGCTTATCGCCGTCACGAAATACGACAAAACCGCAAAGGAAACCGACCTCGTTCAGTCCGCGTTCGTTATCACGAATTACGAGGGCACTGTCGTTGCGCTTGCGGGCGGTCTTGGCGACAAGCCCGGCGATAACTGCTTTAACCGCGCCACAATGGCGATGAGAGCGCCCGGCTCGACTATAAAGCCGATTTCCGTGTACTCAACCGCTATTCAGAAGAATTTAGTCACGTTCTCAACGATGCTCCCCGACAGTCAGATTACGATTGTCGATGGATATTCGCTTGTGAAATGGCCTCTTAACTTCGACTGGAATCAAACCGGCGAGCTTATGCCCGTGTGGATGGGCTTGCGCGAGTCAAAAAACACCCTCGCCGTTCGCATTACGCAAATGCTTACGCCGCAGGCTTGTTATATTCAGCTCTCGGAAAATC
>DBIU01000096.1:0-2015 GCA_002304735.1 Ruminococcaceae bacterium UBA794
GCGCGGTTTCCGTTGCGGCGGTTATGTTCAACAAGGTTCCCGTAAAGGGCAAAAAGGTTGTCTGCGTTGTTTCGGGCGGTAATATCGACGTTACCATTCTCAACCGCGTAATCAGGCGCGGTCTTGTCAAGAGCGGACGCTCGGGTATGCTCAATATCGAGCTTCTCGACAAGCCGGGCCAGCTTCTCGGCGTATCCGAAATTATCGCAAAGCACGGCGGCAACGTCACGACCGTTCGTCACGAGCGCGCGGACGAAAATCCCGACATCAACGGCTGCTTCCTGCGTATTCAGCTTGAAACGCGCAATTCCGAGCATCTCGAGGAAATAAAGCGGGCGCTTATTGAAGCGGGTTACAGGCTTGTTGATTATATTAAGTAAACGAGGTGTTTTTATGAAAACAATTCACACGGACAACGCTCCTGCGGCAATCGGACCTTACGTTCAGGCGAAAATCACGGGAAATCTCTTGTACAGCTCCGGACAAATTCCGATTGACCCTGCGACGGGAAATCTCGTCGGGGGAGGAATTGAGGAGCAGACAAAACGCGTCTGCGAGAACCTCAAAGCCGTTCTTGAAGCGGCGGGAAGCTCTCTCGAAAAGGTTGTTAAGACAAATTGTTATCTCAAGGATATCGCGGATTTTGCCGCGTTTAACGCGGTTTACGCGGAATATTTCACGGGAAAGCCCGCGCGTTCGTGCGTAGGCGGACTGCAAATCCCAAAGGGCGCGCTTGTCGAGGTTGAGGTTATCGCTGAGATATAATGCTAAATCCCCCGATTTTTCGGGGGATTGTTTTACTTATTCCTCAAAAATTCATCAATAAACCGCTGAATTTTCCCTCGGCAAACAACTTCTTCCGAGCGATTTTCGCCGATGATATCCAGAACCTCCGCGAGAAGCTTCCGCGCCGCGATTTCATCGGTAAATTCAATTTCAAGCTCATAGTCCGTTATCCCGAAATATTCGCTCTCGTCAAGGTCGATTTCAGCGCCGCGAAAGCGCTTTACAAGGCGGTTTGTATGAAGCGCGCCAAGCCTTTTCACATCGGGAAAATCAACGTTTTCCGCAAGCCCGCAAAGCTCCTCGCCGATAATTTCCGCAGGCAAAAAATCAAGCCTTTTTTCAAGCTCAACGCGCGAAAAAATCTCGTCCGCGGGAAGCTTAAGCTGCAAAAAATACTCGCCCGAAATTTCGCGCGCACGGCAGGTAATTCTGCGTCCGCGCAGGTCAAGCTCGTCCGTATCGAAATAGTGGTTTGTCTGCGAAACGAGGTCGTCCCATTCGTAAAAATCGCGAATTATCGCATATTGAGCCGCGCTCAGCATAATCTTAAATTCATTCTCAATCATCAGATATAGCCCTCTTTTCCGCGGACGGAAACCTCGCCCGAATTAACCTCGAAAGCGCCGTTTTCATCGCGGCAAATCAAAAATCCATTCTCGGAAATCCCTTCTGCGAAAGCGTTCCGCACGTTTTCGCCGCGGATAATTCTAACCTCGCGTCCCAAATTCAGGACGCGCTTTTTATATTCCTCAAAGCACTCCGAAAACGACATTCCACAGCGCTCTGCAACGCGCTCTGCGACGCTCTCGAACAGCCTTTCGCGGTCAAGTTTAACACCCGTGAGCGAAAGCAGCGAGCCGCCGTGAGGAATACCCGCCTCAGAAAAATAATTCTCACTCTGGGAAAGATTTATTCCGATACCGATAATTACGTTCAGACAGTCACCAAACCGCACGCTCTCGCATAAAATACCGCAGACCTTGCGATTATTGAGGATAACGTCGTTCGGCCACTTAACGCCCGCGTGAAACCCCTCGGGAAGCGCGTTTTCAAGCGCCTCGCAGACGGCAAGCCCCGCTCTCGCGGAGATATTTACAGGCTCGGACGGATTTTTAAGGAGAACGGACATCGGGAGCATATCGTAATTACCCTCCCACGAATGACCGAGCCGTCCCCTGCCCGCGGTCTGGAGAAGCGCGGTAACGGCGGTTTTGTCGGGAAGCTCGTTA
>DBIU01000096.1:2069-3367 GCA_002304735.1 Ruminococcaceae bacterium UBA794
TACAGTGCGCTTTGAGATAGGAGTTTGTGGAGTCTGTTCGCTCCAGAAAAATCGTTTTCATACTCGATTTGTCGAAACCGCGAGAATGTTCATCTTGATTTCGCCGTCAGAACCGATGTTAATAATGCCGAAAGACGGCTTGTTTTTGCCGCGCGGCGAGTCAAGGCTCCCCGGGTTCATCATAAGAACGCCGTCGATTTTATCGGTACGGTGGAGGTGCGTATGACCGAAAAGCGCGACATTACAGCCTTCCTGTTTGGCGGCGGCGGCGAGATGCTCAAGCCCATCGTGAACGCCGAAAGTGTGACCGTGACAGCAGAATATCTTCACGCCGCCGATTTTCGCGACGTGCGAAAGCTCGTGCTGACCGTAATCGCAGTTTCCGCCGACATAAATCATACCCTTGTCGGGGTAAAGTCTGCGGATATCGTTAAATTCGTGTTCGCCGTCGCCGAGGTGAACGAGGATATCAAAATCGACCTTATCCACAACGGCTTTGAGCGCCTGATAGTTTTTATGCGTATCGGAAACGACAAGAATTTTCATAATTAAGTCCTTTCGTGAGTATATTAAGCTATATAGTCATTATATCATTTTTGGGGAGAAAATAAAAGCGGTTTTATGAAAAAATTTGTCTGTTTTAACAATTTTCTCGGAGGTAATTATGAACAACTATGATAAACTGATAGCCGCGGCGAGCAAAAAGCTCGGAACAACGCCCGAAAGCTTGAGGCAAACGCTTGAAAAAGGCGATATGAAAGCGCTTTCGGCGGGACTGTCGAAGGCGGATAAAGAAAAGCTGCGGGCGGTTTTGCAGAACGAGGAGCTGATGATGAAGCTGAAAAGCGCGTCGTCGCCCGAGGATATGATGAAGCTGTTGGGGAAAAAGTAGCGTTTATGCGGTAAGGAGGCGCGTTTATGGAGGGAATTGAGGAGCTTCTCCGCGCGCTTTCCGACGATGACGGAGATGAGGGAAAAGCCGATAACAATGCGGGTTCAGAGCAATCCGAAGGACTGTTTTCGGGACTTGACCCGGAGATGCTGCTAAAGCTGATGAGCCTGTTTGAAACGCTAAATCAGCCCGACGACAACGAACGATTTTTGCTTGCGCTGAAGCCGCTTTTACGCGAAGAAAACCGCGCGAAAATCGACTCTGCGGTGCGGTTTTTGAAGCTGTTTACAATTCTTCCGCTGATTAAAGAAGCGGGACTTTTCGACAAGCTGATTTAGCGAAAATTCGCCGGATTTTGCGGCAATTTTGAGGATTTTTCGATGCTTTTCGGGGTAATTTTTCGATA
>DBIU01000096.1:3464-3999 GCA_002304735.1 Ruminococcaceae bacterium UBA794
CGCTGTTTTTCGGGGTAATTTTACGCTAATTCAAGGCAATTTTCGAGGGCAATTCGGCGCTGTTTTTCGGGGTAATTTTACGCTAATTCAAGGCAATTTTCAAGGGCAATTCGTTGCTGTTTTTTGGGGGTAATTTTTCGGCAATTCAAGGCAATTTTCGAGGGCAATTCGGCGCTGTTTTTCGGGGTAATTTTTCGATAATTTAAGGCAATTTTCGAGGGCAATTCGGCGCTGTTTTTCGGGGTAATTTCGGAGGTGTTTTTTATGGTATGGAGTACCGCTCAATCGGCTCTGTATAAGGCTGTGGACCGCTTTAATACAAGCTGCCTCGGCAACGAAAACAGCTGTAATATCACCCCTAATAATTGTCGCGAAAATACCCCTTATTTTGCGGGAAATTCTTGCGAAAATTGTTCAAAAAAAATCCCTAATTTCGCAGTAAATTCCTGCGAAAAATCGAGTGAAAATTGCTCAAAAAACAGCTCGAATTTCACGGGAAATTTCGGCGAAAAATCGAGTGAAAATTGCCCGAAAA
>DBIU01000079.1:0-16911 GCA_002304735.1 Ruminococcaceae bacterium UBA794
AAGCATAGCCGCAGAGAGGATAAACGACCAGCCCGCGCCCGTGATAATCTGGCTCATCATATACTTGCTGATAATCGGCTCGTTTCTGCGCTTGGGCTTTTCTTTCATATAACGCTTGAGCGCGGGCTCTCCGCCGAAAGCGAGCGCCGCGAGGGTATCCATAACGAGGTTTACCCACAAAATCTGAATAACGGACAGCGGGTTTGCGATGCCGATAAGCGGGCAGACAAACGAGATAAGAACCGCCGCCACGTTGATTGTAAGCTGGAAAACGATGAATTTTCTGATTGAGTTGAAGATAGTGCGTCCGTAGAGGATAGCCTTGTCGATTGAGTTGAAGTTGTCGTCGAGGATAACTATATCCGAAGCTTCCTTTGCGACTTCAGTTCCGCCGCCCATTGCGAAGCCGACGTCCGCTTTTTTGAGCGCGGGGGAGTCGTTTACGCCGTCGCCCGTCATACCCGCAACGAGGTCAAGCTCCTGCGCGAGACGAACGAGGCGGCTCTTGTCGGAGGGAAGTGCGCGTGCGATAACGCGGATATCCTTGAGTTTTGCCTTAACTTCCTCGTCGGACATCTTAGAAAGCTCGTCGGAGGTGAGCATAAGGTTGGTTTTTTCGTTGTCGATAAGACCCGCTTCCTTTGCTATTGCAACAGCGGTTTCTCTGCGGTCGCCGGTAATCATAACAACCTGTACTCCCGCGCCCTTAACTTCCTTTATTGCGGTAACGGACTCGGGGCGAACCTCGTCGCGTATTCCAAGACAGCCGACAAGCGTCCAGTTATCGCCGTCGGGGAGGGATTCCTCGCCGAGAGCGTCCTCGCTTGTCGCAACCGCGAGAACGCGAATTGCGCGGTTTGCGAGTTCGTCGATTTTCGCGTTCAGCGCGCTGATATCGAACGGCTGTTTAACGCCGTTTTTGTCGTAATAGTGCGAGCAGCGCTTGAGGATTTTTTCGGGTGCGCCCTTGATGAGAGAAAGCGAGTGTTCGCCGTCAACCTGAGTTGCGGAGTACTTGTTTGTGGAGTTGAACGGGATATTTCCGACCGCTATTACGTCCGCATTCGAGGGATTATCGACCGCATATCCGAGGATAGCGCGCTCTGTTGCGTTTCCGCCGAGAACCTTTCTGTCCTTTCCCTCGCCGCTGATTATGGAGAGCGTGTTCTTGTGGATTGACAGCGCAAGCAAATCCTTAAGCTTGCCGTCGATGTCGTTCATTGTCTTATATTCGTTAACAGCGCCGTCGATGAAGTTTATAGCTTCAAGCTTGCCCTTTGTGATAGTTCCCGTCTTATCGGAAAAGAGAATATTGAGCGAGCCTGCGGTTTCGATACCCGCGACTTTTCTTACAAGGACGTTATCCTTGAGCATTTTGCCCATATTCTGCGCCGAAACAATGGCAATCATAAGCGGCAGACCCTCGGGAACCGCCATTACGATAACTACGACGGCAATCATAATTGCGTTGATAACCGCTTCCAGAATACCTATCCAGTTAACCGCGTTTTCAATCATAAAGGAGAAATCCGGGTCGAAGAAGAACGACTTCACGAGCATCGCGATTGCGATTGAAACGCCGCCGATATAGCCGAATTTTGAAATGCCGTTTGCGAGCTTGCCGAGCTTGACTTTAAGAGGAGTTTCGCGGTCGTCGTCGGTCTGAAGCTCGCTTGCAATCTTGCCGTAAACGGACTTGTCGCCTACAACGGTAACCTGCATAACCGCGTTTCCCGAACATACGACGGCGCCGCGGAAAACCTTGTGTTCGTTGTCGAAATTCGTGTTTTCATCGGTATCCGTCCAGCCGTCGGGGATTGCGAATTTCTTTGCCTCGCGGCTTTCGCCGTTGAGAACCGACTGGTCAACCTTGATATCGCCGTCGATAATAATGCCGTCTGCGGGGATTTTGTCGCCCGACTGGAGCAGGATTGCGTCGCCGACAACGATGTCGTTAATCGCAACCTCCGAGATAACGCCGTTTCTGTACACCTTGCACATAATGCGCGAAGCTTCTTCCTGAAGCTTCTGGAACGCGTTTTCGTTCCTGTATTCCGAGAAGGTGGAAACAAGTGTTGCAAGGCAGATTGCGATGAAAATGCCGAGCGGCTCGTACCATTCGGGTGCGCCGTCCTTGATAACGCCCGTAATTCCGAGAACCGCGAGAACCACGTTTATAAGGAGCGCAACGATGAGAATTTTAATCATCGGGTCGCCGAGATTGCCCTTGAGCTTATCCCAAAAGCTCTCGGAAGCCTGTTCCGTCATTGAGTTGTCGCCGAATTTCTTTTTACTTTCGGCAGCTTCTGCGTCTGTAAGTCCGAATTTTTTCATTATTATACCCTTTCTTGTATTGTTTTGTATATTCACATCTCCTTCAAGGAGCGTATTTTATGTTATTGAAACCTCGCAGAGAAGCCCGTTTTCCTTGTCGGTCATTCTGAACACCGAGCGGTCTTTGAGTTCAACCGCGCTGCCCGCGGGAACAAGCCGCCCCGACGGCGACATCATACCCTCGACCGAGCTGTTCACAAGCAGCCACATTCCGTTGTAGAAAGCGGCGTAAGCGCGCATTGCGGGGTCGGCCTTCTCGTCGTTGTGGACGTTCGAGAAAACCTGCCAGTCGTAAAGCGGCATTCTGTCGTACACGACAACCTGTGATTTATCGCGGAAAACGCCCTTTTTGCCGCGCATTTCGCTCTTAAATGAAAGCGTGATGATTTTGCCGTCGATTTTTGTTCCGCAGAACGGGCAGACGGGGTTGTTTTCATCGCGCAGAATGAACCATTTCTTTTCACAGCGCGGGTTTGCGCAGGGAACGAGCCTGTCCCAAGCACGGAGCAGCTCGCGCTCCCATTCCATTGCGGCAGGGCGCTCGGCGGGGTTGTGAAGCCCGTCCGCGAACGCTTTTAAGAACAGCTTTTCAAGTCCCGCCGACAGCGATTTTATCGTAACGCCGAGGTCGGGCGGTCTGTTCGAGGTATCGTCGGGATTTTCGATAAACGTTGCGAGCGGTCCGAGCGCGAGAAAATCGTCCTCCTCGGCGCTTGTCGGGCTGTAAATCTTCGGTCCGATAAGCGGGTGACGGAAGAAAAGATACTCGTAAATCAGCACGGGAAGCGCGTGCAGGTCTGTCTGAACGCAGGGCAGCGCTCTGTTCGGGTCGCCGAAGTCAAGGTTCATCGTCGAGAGAACCTCGGGCGCGATATATCCGCGCGTCCCGACAACCTCGGGCGAGTATTTGTTCGGCACGACAAGCGAGTCGATGTCGATAACGACCGCCGAGCCTGTTTTCGGGTCGATTAGGACGTTATTGCAGGACAAATCCGAGTGCGCAAGTCCCGCTTGATGCATTCTGCGAACGGAGCGGCAAAGGCTAATCGCCGTGCCGAGCATCGTTCTGAAATCGCCGCGTTCCGCGGGTGCAAGATATTTCCTGTTTCTTCCCGTAAACCAGTTCGATTTCTTATCCTTGCCGCCAAGATTGAGAACCGTAGAAGCCGACCTGTCGAAGAAAAAGTTCGCGGGGTAAGTCGGACAGACTATTCCAAACTCGGGCTGACGGATAATCGCCACGGGCCAGCAAAATCTCTGCCTGAAATAAGAAGCGGTTTTTTCGGTATTTCCGAGAGCGCCGCCGTCCGCTTCGGAGAGCGTCGGGTTGTAGATGCCGACAATCGTTCTAATGCGGTCTTGCAGCCGCGGGTTGAGAGAATCCTCGGGGTTATTGAAAAACTGTACCGCAAAGCGCCTGTCGGGAGTGAAAAACGTGTGCTTCATACCGCCGCGCGGCGCGTTTGCGTCATAGACATATTGAATTTTACCGCCGTTTTCGAGAACGGCGGAAAGCACTTCGCCGTTTAGCATAGTTTACCCCCAAAACCGTTCTGATTGCCGTTATTCAGCCTAATGACGACAAGCGTTCTGTCGTCGAAACTTCCGCGCTCGTTATAGTTGTCAAGCCACACGCGAAGCCTTTCCTCGGGCGTATCGCCGATGTTCATACGAAAAGCCTCAAGCGAGTGGCAGCGCAGAGCCGCACGTTTATCCCAGAGCGCGTTTATCGCCTCAGGGGAGCTGTCTGCGAGAAGCTGTTTCGCGTATTGCAGAGCAACGCTCTGTCTGCTCATTGAAACCGAATGAAAGCGAATGGGCGCGGGGTCCTCGCCGACGGAAAGCTCGCCTTTCATCGGGATAATTCCGTTAAGACCGAGGTCGAGAACAAGCCTTTCCATCATAGGTACCGCGGGGAAATAGTCGTCCGCCGCGCCGTCCGACATCAGCATTATGATATCCGAAGTACCGCGGCTTACGCGCGTTTTTTTGCCGATAGCCGCATTTTCGGAGTTTTTTTCGGAAAGGAAGTCCGTTTCGCCCGAAAATTTGCCGCTGTCCGCTTCGCCCATAAGCTTAACGCAGGCGGGCGCTGGCGCGTTTTGGTCAACCGCGCAGATACAGCCGTCGCCTATTTGAACGCAAGCCATAAAATTCTGCTTTTTTCCGCCTATTTCAAGCGGAATAACGACAGCCGCGAGGAAAGTCGCCGAAAGGTCGGAAAGCACGGGCTTTCTGCCGAGCGCTTTCTCGTAATTTTCATCTTCGGCAATCCTCTCAAGCTCTTTTTGCTGAGCGGAAAAAGCCTCCCTTGCCGATTGCTGAACAATCGAAGCGACTCTCCCGCACGCAGCCATAAATTCAGTCGATTTTAGGTCGGCGCAAAGCCCGTCCCTAATCGCGGGAAGGTCGGTAAAAAGCGCCGTCAGCTTCTCTTTTATGAAAGAAACCGCCGCCTCGCTTGCCGCGCGCGCGCCTATTCTCGAGAACTTTTTCGAGCCTGCGCCGTCGCAGACCACAGCGATAAAGCAGTCGTCCGTAGCCGCCGTTTCAAAGTAATCGTCGCAGTTTGTGCCTTCGTGCTTGTGTTTTTTGCCGCGAACTCTTGCTCCGATAACCTCGCCGAACGGCTTTTCAATGCGCTTTTGGTGAAATTCCGAGTGCGTTTCCGTGCCGTCGTCAACAATTTCCTTATATTGCCAGATGCTCGCGGTATGCTCGATAACCTCCATATCCGAAAGCTTTTTCTGCTCATCAGCGGAGTTGTTTTCACCGAAAAAAGAGGTTTTCCGCGCAATTTTCTCGGAAACGGCTTCGCTTTTGATATCGTCAGCGGTTATTGAGCGCCGCTCCTCAGCTTTTGCGTCGGGAGCGCCGTTGATATCGGATTTATCCATATATTCACCTTAAGGAACGATAACGAACCCCTGAGGAGGCGGGGGAAGCTCAACGGGAGCGCCGGGCTTTGCGTCGATGCTCTTTGAAGAAGCCTTGATGGAGCTTGAAACCCAAGCGAAGAACTGCGCCATATCGCCTGCCGTGAGGTTGTTCATCATAAGAACGTTGTTTGTGATTTTCTTGAGGGTATTCGCGTTTGCGTTTGCGCCCGCGCCGCATGCGATGATATTGCCGACCGAAACCTGCTTGATAGCGTCGATTCCCTCGTCGAGGTTATCCGTGGGAGCGCCGTCCGTCATAAGGAACACAAGCGGCTTCCAGTCGCCCTTTTGCGTTGCGGTCGAGGTTCTAACCTCTGTTTTAACGCAGTCCGCGAGAATTTTAAGCGCGCCGCCGAGCGCGGTTGCGCCTCCTGCCGAAATCTGCGGCTCTTTGAACAGCATAAGCTCGGTAAGCGGGCTAATCTGTCTTGCGGAGCTGTCGAACGTGATAATCGACAAGAACGCGGTTTCAAGCGCCTGCGGGTCGCCTTTAAGCTCCGATACAAGCGTTTTGATGCCTTGCTTTACAGCTTCGATGGGTTCGCCCGCCATAGAGCCGCTGCAATCGAGCAGCAGATAAACGGGCAGTCGTCTGATGTAATCCGACATAGTTTTCTTCCTCCGTTACAGGTTGCCGCAAAACCTGTTTTTTTATTTCAGCATAACAAATCCATTGATAAATTTATTGCGCTATACATCTCTAATTATACCTCAAAAATTACTTTATGTCAATAGTTTTGACTGAAAAAGCGAATTTGTTCTTGCATTTTTTGTTAAACTGTGCTAATATATAAAAAGAGAAATAAATTCGGAGATGATGAGTTGAAAATAAAGGGAAAAGAAGTCGGGGAAATAATGAAATCGCTGAAAACGCGCGACGGGCGGCGCGATTTTTTCCGTGAAAACAGGGAGATTATACTATATATAATATTTGGCGCGGGAACGACGCTTATTTCAATGGCGAGCTACGCGCTGTTCAGAGTGCTTTTTCCGACGGCGGAGAGCGTGCCTGCTTGGCTTAGCTGGATTTACGAGCTGACGAGAAATCTCGGCGCCGACGGAAACACGATTTTGCCGAACGTGCTTTCTTGGATATGCGCGAATATTTTCGCGTTTATTACGAACAGGATAATCGTGTTCAGAAGCGGGAAAAAGGGCTTTTTTGTGGTGCTGGAGGCGCTTAAATTCTTTGCTTCAAGGCTGTTCACGCTTGCCTGCGATATTCTGATAATGTACCTGCTCGTTGACCTCACGGGTATTCGCAATTTCTTCTATGAAGCCGCCGCAAAGATATTCTCAACGGTTGTGGTGCTTGTGCTGAATTATATTCTCAGCAAGCTGTTTGTATTCAGGAAGAAAAAGGAAATTAATTCTGCCAAAAGCAATGAAGATACGCCGAAATAACGTGAAAACGGCTGCAAAATACTGCAAAAACAGGCTTTTCCGACTGCAAATTACTGCAAAAACCGTGAAATCCGCGTTTTTTTTGAAAATATGCAAAACTTGTAAAGGAGGATTATTAATATGATTTGTCCGTTTTGCGGAAACGAGATGCAGAAGGGAGTTATAAAAGGCGATGGGAGAATAACAATTCGCTGGGTTCCCGAAGGCGAGAAGCTTCATTTTATCGACAGGGTTACGAAAAAATGTATGATTAAAGCCGCAAAATATTCGTTTTCGAGAATATTAACCATTGACGCGGATTATTGCACGAAATGCAAGAAGATGATTTTTGACACTGAAGTTGAGAATTAAATTAAATCCCGATTAGACCGAGGTCTTTTCGGGATTTGTTTTTTCGCTGAATAAACCTGCGCGCGATGTCCATAATAAAATTACCTGAATTTGTAAAGAGGTGTTAATTATGGAAAATCACGGTTTGCCGCCTTATTCCGCCGATGTCGCGGAAACGCTCGGGAACGCGGCTGCAATCGCGGGGCAGATGGGGCATAAGTACGTCGGAAGCGAGCATTTGCTCTGCGCTCTCGCCAAAAACGCTGAAAGCGCGGCGGGGTTTGCGCTTGCGAGGGAAAGCGTGACGTTTCGCGGGCTTGTGCTTGCGCTTAAGGAGAGGCTGGGCGCGGGAACGCCGACGGTGCTTTCGGATAAGGATTTCTCGCCGCGGCTGAAAAAGCTTGTTGCGAACGCTCGCGCGGCGGCGGTATCCCGCGGCGATAAGTCCGTTGAAAACGAGCATCTTATGCTTGCGCTGCTCGCCGATAAAGCCTGCACGGCTTATTCGATGCTTCCCGCAGGCTCTCAGGCGAGAATTTACGCGGGCGTTTGCGCGAAAAAGTACGAGCCGCCGCGCTTCGCCGATATTACCCCGAAGCCGGACGTTAAGCCGAAAAAAACTGCGCCGAGGAGCGAGCCTGTTCAGCTTGCGAAATACGCGGTCGAGCTGACTTCGCTTGCGCGGGAGGGGCGGCTTGACCCGGTTATCGGGCGGGAAACGGAAATCGAGCGTATGGTGCAAATTCTCCTGCGGCGAAGCAAGAACAATCCCTGTCTTATCGGCGAGGCGGGAGTCGGAAAAACCGCCGTTGTCGAGGGCTTCGCACAGCGCGTCGCCGCGGAAAACGTGCCTGCGGAGCTTTGCGGAAAGCGGATTTATTCGGTCGATATCGCGGCAATTCTCAGCGGCGCAAAATATCGCGGCGACTTCGAGGAGCGGCTTAAGGGCGTGCTTGACGAGGCTTCAAATAATCCCGAAATAATCCTCTTTATTGATGAAATTCATATGATTGTCGGGACGGGCGCGGCAGAGGGCGCGATTGACGCGGCAAGCGTTCTGAAGCCGC
The DNA here is from genome assembly GCA_002304735.1 of Ruminococcaceae bacterium UBA794. GTDB lineage: Bacteria > Bacillota > Clostridia > Oscillospirales > Ruminococcaceae > CAG-115. The sequence continues at coordinate 8,075 of DBIU01000079.1, forward strand.
TTCTGGCGCGGGGAAAAATCAGCCTTATCGGCGCTACTACAACAAAGGAATACCGCCGTTATATCGAGAAGGACAGCGCTCTCGAGCGGCGCTTTCAGCCGATTAACGTTGAACAGCCCGACGAATCGCGGACGATAGGTATTCTGAACGGCTTAAGACCGCGCCTTGAGGACTATCACAAGGCTTTTATCACGGATAAGGCGATTTTGGCTGCGGTAACGCTTTCGGAGCGCTATATGAACGACAGGCGGCTTCCCGACAAGGCGATAGATTTGCTTGACGAGGCGGCTGCGGCGGCGCGCGCGACCAGAATTTCCGACAGAAACGCGCTTTTCCGCAGCGTAAAGGAGCGTTTTCGCGGCGACAGGATTATTGTCGATGAGGAGGATATCGCAAAGGCGGCTTCCGTGATTACGGGAATACCCGTGCGGCGGCTCTCCGAGAACGAAAGCGAGCGCCTCGGCAGGCTTGAGGACAGGCTTTGTGAGCGTGTTATCGGGCAGGATAAGGCGGTTTCGCTTGTTGCAAACGCTGTTCGGCGCGGAAGAGCGGGGCTTCGCGACCCAAAGCGCCCGATTTGCTCGTTTTTGTTTCTCGGACAGACGGGAGTTGGGAAAACCGAGCTTTGCCGTGCGGCGGCGGAGGCTGTTTTCGGCGATGAAAAGCGGCTTATTCGCTTTGATATGTCGGAATTTACCGAGCAGCACTCGGTATCGAAGCTTATAGGCTCTCCTCCGGGGTATGTAGGCAGCGAGCAGGAGGGACGGCTTATCGCCGAGGTGAGGTCGCTGCCGTATTCGGTTGTGCTGTTCGACGAGGTTGAGAAGGCGCACCCCGAAGTGCTGAACGTTCTTTTGCAAATTCTGGAGGACGGAAAGCTTACGGGTTCGGACGGCAGAACCGCCGATTTCAAGAGCGCGATTATTATTATGACGGGCAATATCGGCGCGGAGGAGCTTTCGGGCAGGGCTGTCGGCTTCGGAAAAACCGCGAAAGGCGCTCCCGACGTGATGAAAGCGCTCAAGAGAACGTTTCGTCCTGAGCTGCTCAACCGAATTGACAATATCGTCGTTTTCGAGCGGATTTCGCAGGAAAATATGGAGAAAATCTGCCGAAAAATGCTGAACGGAGTCGCTTCTAGAGCACTCTCGCGGGGAATTGAGCTTTCGTTTGACGACAACGCTGTGAAAAAGCTTTGCGAAAGCGCTCTTGACGAAGAAATGGGCGCAAGACCGCTGCGGAGGAAAATAACATCTCAAATTGAAGATATGCTTGGAGGAAAGATTATTTCGGGAGAGCTTCCCGATAATTCAAAAGCCGAGGTTTATGCGCTGGAAAGCGGCTTCGCCGTGAGAATACTCGCGGGGAGCAGGCGCTAACGAACGCTTTCCGCTTGATTTAGCATATTTTCGGCGAAAATCGCATAGCCGCGCTGCGGGTCGTTTACGAGAACGTGCGTGACAGCGCCCGCAAAGCGCCCGTCCTGAATAATCGGCGAACCGCTCATTCCGCGGACAATTCCGCCCGTTTCGCTTAAAAGCGCTTCGTCGGTTATGCGGATAACCATACCTTTCGAGCCGTCAAGCCCGAAAAGATTAATGCGTTCGATTTCAATGCCGTATTCACGCGGTTCTTCGCCGTTTATCGTTGTGAGAACGGTCGCTTTTCCGGTGTGGACTTCGTGGCGGAAAGCGGCTTCAAATTCCTCTCCGGCGGCGGGAGCATAAAGCTTTCCGAAAACTCCCGCGGAAGTGTTTTGGTCAAGCTCGCCGATTGTTTCCTCGGAAAAGATTTTACCGCAAAGCTCGCCCGCGCTGCCCTCTTTCGAGCAAACGACGTCGAATATCTCCGCGCGGGTGATTTCGCCGCTTTTCAGCGGGATTTCATCGCCCGTGGAGGCGTCGTTGACCGCGTGCCCAAGACCGCCGAAAACGCCCGTTTCCTTATCGAAAAAAGTGAGCGTGCCTATTCCTGCGGCGCTGTCGCGGACGTAAAGCCCGACCTTTAGCTTCCCGCCGTGCTTTTCGGGGGTGAGAGCCACGCTGATTGTTCCGCCGCCGCGTTCAAGGATTATGCTCGTTTTATCGGGCTTGTCCTGAACAGCCTCGGCAAATTCCGCGTTTGTGCAGACGCTTTTTCCGTTCACTTCCGTGATAATATCGCCCGTTTTTATGCCGGCTTCCGCAGCGGGAGAATGTTCCGCGGCGGATATCACGAGAACGCCGCTAGAGCGCACTTTTATGCCGAACGGAGTCCCGCAGACCATAACCTTCGGGCGCGTTTTTTCTACGGCTGACGCGGTTTTGACGGGTATCCCGCCAATATAATAGCAAAGTCCGCCGTTGGTTTTACGAAGCGACGCTACGGAAAAACCGCCGCCTTCAAAGCCGCCCGCCGGTATGCTTATTTTGCAGGGGAGAACAGCGTAAATGCAGCAAATTGCAGCCAAAACGGCTGAAAAAATCGCCGCCGCTGTTCCCATAATAAATTTTGATATTGTTTTGTTCATAGAATTGCTGTGCCTTTCTGACGCCGATATGCGGCTTTGTCCGGAATTTGTCCGGCTGTATTATGCTTTACCGACGAAGTGCCGATATTAAAGGAAATTACAAGCGGATAAAACAGGTCGAACGCGTTTTTTCCGCAAACCGCCGAGTACAGCCGACAGGAAAAATATCTCTTGACTTTTTCGGAAAAAAGTTGTATAATATAATGTATGTATTTTCCCGATATGGGAGATTTTTGTTTGTTTCTAATTTATGAGGATTTGTCCTCAAGGACGACCTTATGTATAATATTTTGGCTATTTTAACGCGGAAAATTAACGCTCATTTTACCCATTTTTCTCTCCGTTTTTCTGTATTTTTCTGCGTGGATTGCTAACTTACATATTTACTCAAAATAATAAAGCTGCGAAATCGTGACAAAATGGGGATTTTTGCGCTTTTCTAAGAAAGGAATTTTATGGGATTATTGTCGAATAAAAAATTATTAACGGAAACGGAAAATATCGCTCCGAAGCCGAATAAACAGGAGCGCGCGAAAAAAGCCGTTCCCGTAAAAAAAGCCGCGCTTTCGGATAACCGCCAGTCGAACGACAGAAACCGCCGACAGTCTGCGTCTATGCCGCAGAAAAGAGCCGTTCCCGCGAGAGAACCCGTTCTCGGCAGAGGCAGACAGCCCGCGCCCGTTCAGAGAAAGCAGGTTCGTTCCGCGCCCGTGAAGTTTATCGCGCTCGGCGGTCTTAACGAAATAGGAAAAAACCTCTATGTTTACGAGTGCTGCAACGATATGTTCATCGTTGACTGCGGACTTGCGTTCCCCGACGAGGAAATGCTCGGTGTCGACCTCGTTGTGCCTGATTTCACCTACCTTGAAAAGAACAGGGACCGTTTCCGCGGCATCGTCATCACTCACGGTCACGAGGACCACATCGGCGCTCTGCCTTATCTTCTCAAGAAAATCAACGTCCCGATTTACGGAACGCGGCTTACGCTCGGGCTTGTCGAGGGCAAGCTCAAGGAACACGGCTTGCTGTCGCAGGCTTCGCTTAATGTTGTCGTGCCGCGCCAAAACGTGAGAATGGGCTGTATGTCGGTTGAATTTATCCGCGTAAATCACTCCATTCCCGACTCCTGCGCTCTTGCAATTCACACGCCCGCCGGAGTTATCGTTCACACGGGCGACTTCAAGGTTGACTACACGCCTATCGAGGGCGGGATAATCGACCTTGCGCGCTTCGGCGAACTCGGCAACAGAGGCGTTCTCGCGCTTATGAGCGAAAGCACGAACGTTGAGCGTCCCGGCTACACAAAGAGCGAGAGAAGCGTCGGAGAGAGCTTCCGCGGGCTGTTTAACAAGGCGGAGGGAAAGCGCATTATTATCGCGACTTTCTCAAGCAATATCCACAGAATACAGCAGATTATCGACGAAGCCGTGCGCCGCGGAAGAAAAGTCGCGGTTTCGGGCAGAAGTATGACGAACGTTATCGCAAAGGCGGTTGAACTGAATTATATAAAAGTCCCCGAAAATACGCTTATCGATATTGATGATATCAATAAATACGACCCGTCGGAGCTTGTTATCGCGACAACGGGAAGCCAAGGCGAGCCTCTTTCCGCGCTTTCGAGAATGTCGAGCGGCGACCACAGACAGGTTTCCATTAACCCGAACGACTTTATCATCATCTCCGCAAACCCCATTCCCGGCAACGAAAAGCTTGTCACAAAGGTTGTAAACGAGCTTATGAAGCAGGGCGCCGAGGTGATTTACGAGAGTATGTACGAGGTTCACGTTTCGGGTCACGCGTGTCAGGAAGAGCTTAAAATGATGATTTCGCTCACCAAGCCCAAGTTCTTTGTTCCCATTCACGGTGAATATAAACACCTCAAAAAGCACGAAAAACTCGCCGTGGGAATGGGTATTCCCGAGGAAAATATCTTCGTAAGCGACCTCGGCGAAGTCCTTGAAACGGACGGCGTCGATATGAAGGCGACGGGTACGGTTCCCGCGGGAATGATGCTTGTCGACGGATTTGGCGTGGGCGACGTCGGAAGCATTGTTCTCCGCGACAGAAAGCACCTTTCCGAGGACGGAGTTATCGTTATCGCGGCGACTATCGAGCGCGAATCGGGAAGGGTTGTTTCGGGTCCCGAAATCGTGTCGCGCGGCTTTGTTTACGTTCGCGAGAGCGAGGAGCTGCTCGACGGCGCAAAGGAGCTTATGAAGCAGGTTCTCACGGAGCTTGCGAGAAAAAATGTGCGCGAATGGGGCAACATCAAGTCGGCGATGCGCGACGAGCTTTCCGATTACTTCTACCGCGAAACCAAGCGCAATCCGATGATTCTTCCCATAATACTGGAGCTTTAATTTCATTGATGAAAGAGCGGTGAGATAATGCGGAACTTCTATAAGAGCAATATCCTTCTCGGAGCGGTCTGCGCGCTGATTATACTGCTTATTGCTGTGGACGTGTACGTTTTCCGCAGCGACCCGCTTGTGTTCTGGCTTTCGCTTCCGATTTTGCTCGGAATATCGGCGCTGGCGCTCGGAAAGCTGCTTCAGATTAGGCAGAGCGAATACTGGTATTTCGACCAGCTCAGCCGTGAAATCAGAGGCACGGACAGCCTTTCGCTTATCGGCTTCCCGCTTCCGATTGCCGTTGTTGACAGCGGCAGAAGCGTTATTTGGAGCAACGATAACTTTAACGAGGTGTTCTTCCTCCCGAACGAGGACAACAGCTCGATTGACTCCGTGACCGATATGCCGCTCGAGCTTTTCGGCGCGGACGGCAGAGAAATCCGCTATGGCGACAGATGGTTCAGAGTGTATTCCGTGCCGCACGAGTTCGCCATTGACGAAAAAATCCGAAAGAGAATTATCTTTTCAAAGGACAGCGGAAGCGTTCTCAAGGACACAATCACAATGCTGATTTTCCGCGAGATAACCGATTTCAAGAAGCTCAGAAACGACTTTGAAAACGGCAGACCTATCGTTATGATTGTTATGGTCGATAACTACGAGGAGCTGCTTTCGGGCGCGAAAGAGAGTGAACGCGCTTATGTCACAATTCAGGTTGACAGGCTGATTGAGGAGTATTTCGCCGAGAAAAAGGCTGTTCTTAAGAAAATAACGGGCGATAAGTTCCTAATCGTTCTCGAAAAGCGCTATCTCAACGAGATGATTGACGAGAAAATGTCGCTTATCAACAAGGCGCACGAGATTATCGTCCGCAACAGGGCGGCGGTTACGCTTTCAATCGGCGTAGGAGACACCGCGTCAACTCTCGCCGAGGGAGAGCGCTTCGCTTCGGAGATGCTCGACAAGGCGCTCGAGCGCGGCGGCGACCAAGCTCTAGTTAAGACTGCAAACGGCTTCACGGCTTTCGGCGCGATTTCGCCCGGAAAAGAGAGAACCGGAAAGGTTAAAATCCGACTTGCAGCCGAGAATATCAAAAATCTTATCAGCACAGCCGATACCGTGTACATAATGGGACACAGCTACGGCGATTTCGACAGCGTTGGCTCGGCAATCGGTCTTACCTGCGCTATCAGACGAATGGGTATTCCCGCGTACACGGTTGCGCAGTTCCGCGACCCGACAAAAACAAATGCAAAACAGCTTATCGACAGATTTTCGCAGTACGATACGCCCGTTGTTATCGAGCCTGCCGAGGCGGAACAGTGGATAACATCGAAATCCGTGCTTATTATCGTCGATACGCATATTCTCAAAAAGCTCGAGGACAAGGCGCTTTACGAGCTTTCGCCAAAGAGCAGAGTCGTTATTATCGACCATCATCGGCTTTCCGCCGGCGCGATAACCGAAGCCGCCGTGAAATGTCACGAGAGCAACGCTTCGTCTGCTGCGGAGCTTGTAACCGAGCTTATCCAGTATTTCAGCAGCGAAACGCTTCTCACGCCGCTCGAAGCCGAGGCGCTTCTCGCGGGAATTACGCTTGATACAAAGGATTTCGTTATGCGCTCGGGCGTTTCCACGTTTGAGGCGGCGGCTTATCTCAAAAAAATCGGTGCGGACACGATTTCCGTAAAGAAGCTGTTCGACACGTCGATTGAGAGCAAAACGAAGAAAGCCGAGATTATTTCTTCGGCTAAAATATACCGCTCGCGGTGCGCGATTGCGGTTGTAGAGGAGCAATATCCGGGAATTAGAGTAATCTGCTCGCAGGCGGCGGACGAAATGCTCTATATCAGAAACGTTGACGCTTCCTTCACGGTTTATCCTATCGAAAACGGCTGGAGCATAAGCGCGCGTTCTCTCGGAAAAATCAATGTTCAGGTCATAATGGAAAGTATGGGAAACAAGGTCGACGACGGCGGCGGTCATCAGTCGATGGCGGGCGCGCAGCTTTACGATATCTCGCTTGAGGAAGTCGAGGAGAAGCTGCACAGAGCTATTGACGATTATTTGTCGGACTCAAACAAGTAAAGGAGTGCAGAAAAATGAAGGTAATATTGCTTCAAGACGTTCAGGGAACGGGAAAAAAAGGCGAAATCAAAGAGGTTAAGGAAGGCTACGCGCGCAATTTTCTCATAAAAAAGGGGCTTGCGCAAGAAGCGAACGCGAAAAATCTTAACCTGCTTCAAGGTCAGAAGGACAGCGCTCAGCATAAAATCGACGTTGACACCGCGAACGCAAAGGCGATTGCCGAGGCGCTCGAGGGAAAGACGATTTCGGTTAAGGCAAAGGCGGGTCAAAACGGCAGGCTTTTCGGAACGGTCACTTCAAAGGAAGTTTCCGCGGCAATCAAAAAGTCGCTCAGCCTTGACGTTGACAAGAAGAAAATCAACATTCCGATGAAAATTGAGGGCTTCGGTACGTTTTCGGCTGACGCAAGGCTTTACGCGGGCGTTTCGGCGAAATTTACCGTTTTCGTTGAGGAAGAATAATGGCTGATTACGACCTTTCGGGGATTAACCTCCCGTACAATCCCGACGCGGAACAGTCGGTTCTCGGGTGTATTCTGCTCGACGGGGGAGCGCTCGGCGAGGTTGTCGAAACGCTTCATCCGGAACACTTCTACGCGCAGCTTAACCGCGATATCTTCGCCGTGCTTACGCAGATGTATATGACCAACGAGCGGATTGACGTTGTTACCGTGCTTGACGCGTGTATGAGGCAGGGCGTTTTCGACAGTTCCGATGACGCGAAAAAGTACCTTGCAACGGTTATGGAAGCCGTTCCGAGCGTATCTTCGATTGCGAAATACGCGGCGATTGTCACGGAGAAATATCTGCTCAGAAGCTTGATTACGGTTTCTAAGGAGATTATCGACGCGGCTTCTGCGGGCGCGGAAAACGCGAACGATATCGTTGATTTCGCTGAGCAGAAGATTTACGATATCAGAGCCGGCTCGGAAAGCAAAAGTCTTACTCATATCAGCGGAGTTGTCTATGACCGGGTTAAGGCGCTTAACGAGCTTGTTAAGGAAACTGCGGCGAATGGCGGGCAGCCCGTTATGTCGGGACTTCCGACGGGATTTATGGAGCTTGACAAGCGAATTTTCGGACTTAACCGCTCGGACTTGCTTATTCTAGCGGCGCGTCCCGGTATGGGAAAAACCTCGTTTGCGATGAATATTGCGGTGAATGTCGGAAAGAGATACCGCGACAAGCAAATATGCGTGTTCAGCCTTGAAATGTCAAAGGAGCAGATTGTTTCCAGAATGATAAATTCCGAGGCGCTTTTGCCGTCGGAGGCAATGAAAACGGGTAAAGTTGCCGCGGACAAGTGGAAGCAGATTATGGAGAGCGCGGATATGCTCTCGCAGCTTCCGATTTACATTGACGACACGCCCGGCTGCAACGTTTCTTCGATTAAATCGAAGCTGCGCAGAATGAAAAATCTCGGCGCTGTCGTAATCGACTATCTTCAGCTTATGACCTCGGTCAGCAATTTCCACGGAAACCGCGTCGCGGAAATCTCGGAGATTACGCGCCAGCTTAAGGTGCTTGCGAAGGAGCTGAATGTGCCGGTAATTGCGCTTTCGCAGCTTGCCCGCGGTCCCGAACAGCGTCCCGACAAGCGCCCGCTGCTTTCGGACTTGAGAGATTCGGGTTCAATCGAGCAGGACGCGGATATCGTTATGTTCCTTTACAGAAACGCTTATTACGATAAAACCGACCCTAATCAGAACGTGTGCGAGTGCATTGTCGCGAAAAACCGCCACGGCGAAACGGGAACGGCGTATCTCGGCTGGCAGGGCGAATTTACTCGCTTTACGAACGTCGAGGTTAAGTACGAAAACAACGGATAAGGCTATGAGTGAATTTGTCGAAAAGGTGAGAGCGGCGCTTTCGGGATTTTCCGCGATGGAA
>DBIU01000079.1:16974-21226 GCA_002304735.1 Ruminococcaceae bacterium UBA794
CCGCGAAAACGGTTGTCTGCGGGCTTTCGGGAGGCGCGGACAGCGTGAGTCTGCTGCTTGCGGTAAACGCGCTTTCGGGGGAATTCGGCTTTTCTGCGGCGGCTTGTCACCTCAATCACGGACTTCGCGGCGAGGACAGCGATAACGACGAGCGGTTTTGCGCGGAGCTTTGCGGGAAGCTTGGAATACCGCTCTACAAAAGGCGCGAGAGCGTCCGCGATTACTCCGAAAAGCACGAGAGCCTTGAAGAAACGGCGCGGAAAGTGCGGTATGATTTTTTCGGGGAAGCGCTCGCGTTTTTCGGGGAAAACTCGGTTCTCGCGACCGCTCACAACGCAAACGACAACGCGGAAACGGTTCTTCTGAACCTAATTCGCGGGACGGGGCTTCGCGGACTTTGCGGAATACCGCCCGAACGCGGCAGGATAATCAGACCGCTGCTTGATATTACGCGCACGGAAATCGAAAGCTTTCTTGCGGAAAACGCGCAGGATTACGTTACCGATAAGACGAATTTTTCGGCTGAATATACGCGGAATAAGGTTCGCGCGAAAATTTTGCCCGAAATTCTCGAAATAAATCCCGCGTTTTTGAGCGCGGTTTCGCGAATGACGAAAAATCTTCGCGCAGACGAGGTTTTTTTTGATAAATCGGCGGAGAAAATTCTCGAAAAAAGCAAAAGCGGCAGGGGCTATTCCGCGGAGATAATCGACGCTTGCTGCGAGCCTATAAAATCGCGCGCCGTCAAGAAAATTCTCTCGGACGGAGAAATCGAGCCGTCCGCGCTTCGGATAAAAACGGCGGTTTCGCTGCTTAAAAAGCGCTCGGCGAGGTTTAATCCCTGCAAAAATCACTTTTTCACAATCAGAAAGGGAATTTGCTTTATCGAAAAAACTGAACAGCATTTTGGCGGTTTTAACGAGAAAAAAGGCTGATTGTTGAAAAATATTGTCACGGTTCGGCGATTTTTCATTTAATATTCAGAAAAATCGTTTGCATTTTACTGAAAAGTATGATATAATATTTTAGTGTAAAAATAGGAGGACATAATAATGTGTGTTCCCGAGGAAATTGAAAATGTTCTTTTTACCGAGGAAGAAATTGAAAAGCGCGTGGAAGAAATGGGCGAGGAGCTTACGCGGGAGTACAGCGGGAAAAATCCGCTGTTTATCTGCGTTCTGAAAGGCTCGTGCGTGTTTTTCGCCGACCTTATAAGAAAGGTTCGCTGCCCTGTTGAAGTGGATTTTATCAGGATTTCAAGCTACCGCGGAACGGTTTCCGGCAATCTTTCCGTAAACGAGGACGATTGCCCGGATATAAGCGGGCGGGACGTCGTTATCGTCGAGGATATCGTTGATACGGCGAGAACGCTTGCAAAGCTGAAGGAGATGTTCCTTGAACAAAATCCGCGCTCCCTTAAAATCGTTTCTTTTCTCGACAAGCCCGCAAGGCGCGTTGTAAACGGATTTTCAGCCGATTACACGGGCTTTTCGATTGACGATTTGTTCGTTGTCGGATATGGGCTTGACTATTCGCAAAAATATAGAAATCTGCCGTATATCGGCGTTCTTAATCCAAACAAAATTAAGGTTTTATCCTGAAAGGCGGTCTAAATGAAGAAGAATAGGTTATCGGGCGTTGTAATTTACTTCTTAATAATAATCCTGCTTATCGTGGGAGTCGTATCGGTTCTCAGTCTTGCGGGAGGAAACTCGCGCGGTGCTGCAAAGAGATATTCGGAGGTTATCGCGGAATTTGACAACCTCAATGTTTCGGCATATGAGCTTGACCTCGGAAGCGGCGCGCTCAGATATCAGCTCAAAAGCGAGGGCGACTCCGGAAAGGTTTACTCTTACAGCGTTCCGAACGTCAGCATTTTCATAAACGATATCAACAGCGGCTACACGAATGAGGGAAAGGTTGCGAATTATCGCCTGCGCTATAATGAACAAAATCCCGAAAGTCCGCTTAAGGAGAATTATATTCCCATTTCGGATAACTCGTTCTTGATGAACCTGCTTCCGTACCTGTTTTTGGTACTTGTTATGGTGATTTTCACCGTTGTTATCTTCCGTCAGTCCGCGGGCGGCGGAAAGATGAACGCTTTCTCGCGCGCAAACGTTCGTCAGCAGACGGGCAAGAAGGTTACGTTTGAGGACGTTGCGGGCGCGGACGAGGAAAAGCAGGAGCTTGTCGAGATTGTCGATTACCTCAAAAATCCTCATAAATACCTCGAAATAGGCGCGAGAGTTCCAAAGGGCGTTTTGCTTGTCGGACCTCCCGGAACGGGTAAAACCCTGCTTGCAAAGGCTGTCGCGGGCGAGGCGGACGCGCCTTTCTTCTCGATTTCCGGCTCGGATTTCGTTGAAATGTACGTCGGCGTCGGCGCTTCGAGAGTGCGCGACCTGTTCGACCAAGCGAAGAAGCACACGCCGTCGATTATCTTCATCGACGAAATCGACGCGGTTGGACGTCAGCGCGGCGCCGGTCTCGGCGGCGGTCACGACGAGCGTGAACAGACGCTGAACCAGCTTCTCGTTGAGATGGACGGCTTTACGGAAAATGAGAATATCATCGTTATGGCGGCGACAAACCGCCGCGATATCCTCGACCCCGCGCTTCTTCGTCCGGGACGCTTCGACAGACAGGTTGTCGTAAGCTATCCCGACATCAAGGGCAGAGAGGAAATTCTCCGCGTTCACGCAAGAAACAAACCCTTCGAACAGTCTGTTGACTTCTCGCGCATTGCGCAGACGACAGTCGGCTTTACGGGCGCAGACCTTGCAAACCTCTTAAATGAAGCGGCGCTCCTTGCGGCGAGAAAGAACAAATCGCTCATAGGCGAGCCGGATATCGAAGAGGCGCTTATAAAAGTAACCGTCGGTACGCAGAAAAAATCAAGAAAAATCAAAGAGAGCGAAAAGAGAAACACCGCTTATCACGAAGCAGGTCACGCAATCCTCGCTCACCTGCTCCCGACGCAGGATCCCGTCCGCGAGATTTCAATCATCCCCAGCGGCAGAGCCCTCGGCTACACGCTCAACCCGCCGGTTGAAGATAAATACAGCGAATATAAACAGCAGCTTATTGAAGAAATCACCATGCTCCTCGGCGGCAGAGCGGCTGAAGAAATCGTCTTCGGCGACGTTTCCGGCGGAGCCTCGAACGACATTATGCGCGCAACGCAGGTCGCAAGAAAAATGGTTACTGTTTACGGTATGAGCGAGCTCGGTACAATCCGCTTCGGCGGCGAGCACTCAAGCGATGAAGTTTTCCTCGGCAGGGACTTCAATTCGTCAAAGGATTATTCGGAAGAGACCGCCGCGCTTATCGACGAACAGATAAAGAAAATCGTCAATGGCGCATATGCGGACGCAAAACGTATTCTCTCCGAAAACCGCGACAAGCTCGACTTTATCGTCGAATTCCTGCTCAAATATGAGGTTATGGACGACAAACAGTTCACCGCGGCTATGGACGGCGCTTCTATGGAAGAGGTCGAAAAGATCGGCGAGGAACGTCGCAAAAAGAGCGAAGAAGAAAACGCTCTCCGCGCAAAGGCAGACGAAGAAAACCGCCGCGCGGATGAGGAACGTCGCAAACAGGAGGAAGCCCGCCGTCGCAATGACGACGACCGCTTCAACCATATTTACGGCGGCTGAAAAAACGAATAAACCAAAAGCCCGCAGATTGATTTCTGCGGGCTTTGTGTTATAAATACGCGTCCCCCGACGGTTCTCCTCCGGGGGATTTTGAATAAGTATTATCGACATGGTCAATTGTCAAACACCTCATTTGAAGGCACACAATCAAAAAAGTGCGCCAACCGAAGCCGACGCACAAAAAACGCAAACTCCGATTGTCGCCAAACAAACCGAAAGTGACAGGCAGGGGCTATTCGCCCTTTGTATCCATAATCACAAACAGAATAACGAAGTCTGCATTTTTATCAAACCCGTCTATTTGTAATTATTGCACGCTGCGAGGCAGAATATTCCCCTAACAACCCCATTCTGTTCACTCTTGTTCGATTTGTTTGGCACGACCATTGTATCACGGGCAGGCACTTTTGTCAACCCAAAAATGATTTGCAAAAGAATCCCCCGACGGATATCCGTCGGGGGCATTTGTTTTATCCAAAATAATTTCCGATATATGAAAACGTTCCGATTGTCTCTCCGCCGGAGATAAACACCCTCGGCACGCGGCAGTCAAGCCTGCAAACAATGTCATAATTTATCGTGCCGGCAAC
>DBIU01000057.1:0-4564 GCA_002304735.1 Ruminococcaceae bacterium UBA794
AAATCGCGTATATGGGCTGCCGCACGCGCGTTATCGGAAACAATCACGACAAGTCGCGCGAAATCGTGACGGGACGCGGAAACCTCTCGTTTACCACGATAAATCTGCCGCGCCTTGGAATTGAAGCGCACGGCGATATCGAAAAGTTCTACAAGAGCCTTGACAAGACGATGGATATTGTGTTTGACCAGCTTTATCAGCGCCTGCTTATTCAGTCGAGAAAGCACGTCAGAAATTATCCGTTCCTTATGGGACAGGGCGTGTGGATTGACAGCGAAAAGCTCTCGGAGAACGATTCAATCGGCGAAATTCTCAAGCACGGAAGCCTTTCGACGGGCTTTATCGGGCTTGCGGAAACGCTTGTCGCGCTTACGGGCAAGCATCACGGCGAGAGCGAGGAATCGCAGAAGCTCGGACTTGAAATTATCTCGCATATGCGCGAAAGAGCCGACGAAAAGGGCAGGGAAACGGGACTTAACTATACGCTTCTTGCAACGCCCGCCGAGGGACTTTCGGGACGTTTCATTTCAATTGACAAGAAGCGCTATGGTGAAATTCCGGGCGTTACGGACAAGGATTTTTATACAAATTCTTTCCACGTTCCCGTTTATTACAACATAAGCGCGTTCCGTAAAATCAAGCTTGAAGCGCCTTATCACGCGCTTACGAACGGCGGTCACATAAGCTATGTGGAGCTTGACGGCGACCCGCTTAAGAACCTTGACGCGTTTGAAAAGGTTGTTCGTTATATGAAGGAGCAGGGAATAGGCTACGGCGCGATAAATCACCCGATTGACCGCGACCCGTGCTGCGGATTTACGGGAATAATTGACGACGAATGCCCGAACTGCCACCGCCGCGAGGGCGAGGTAATCGAGGACAGAATTGAGCGTCCGAAGCTGTTTACGGCGGATAATTGAGGGTAAAATGGAAATAAGAATAGCGGGGACCGTCTGCGAGTCGATTGTTGACGGCCCCGGGTTCAGATATGTTGTGTTTGTGCAGGGCTGCCCGCATAACTGCGAGGGCTGCCACAATCCCGCAACGCACGATTTTTCGGGAGGAAAAGTCGTTGATACGGACGAGCTTTTCGCGGAGTGCATTGACGACCCGCTTCAAGACGGCGTTACGTTTTCGGGCGGCGAACCGTTTTGTCAGGCTGAAGCGCTGTATTATCTCGGAAAGCGGTTTAAGGAGCGTGGGCTAAGTCTTATGTGTTACAGCGGGTGGACGTTCGAGCAGCTTCTCGAAAAGGCGAAAAAAGAGGAATTTGTCGGGAAATTGCTTTCGATAACGGACATTCTGGTTGACGGAAAATTCGTGCTTGAGCAGCGTTCGCTTTCGCTGAAATTCAGGGGCAGCGCAAATCAGCGAATAATAAACGTTCCCGAAAGCTTGCGGCAAAATCGCATTGTAGAAGCTCTGACAGACGGATAAAGCAGATGAAAAAAAGAATTATTTCGCTTATAACGGCGATTATCCTGTCGTTTACTCTGACAGGCTGTTCGGACGACGGTCTGGACAAGGTGCTGAAATACGATATTCCCGATAATCCCGAAACGCTCGACCCTCAGCAGGCAAACGAGCCGATTTCGGAGCTGATTATCGGAAACGTTTTCTGCGGTCTTTTCGGGAAAAACGCGGACGGAACGCTTAAAAATGCGGTTTGCGAGAGCTATTCCGTGTCGGACGACGGGCTTGTGTATAAATTTAAGCTGCGGGAGGATATATTCTGGGTTGACGGAGAAAGTGAAATTCAGTGCAAGGCGCAGGACTTTGTTTTCGGGTTCAAACGGCTTTTTTCGCCCGAAACCAACGCGCCGAACGCCGAGGATTACTTTTGCATAAAGAACTCAAAGCGTATTCAAAGCGGCGCGATTTCGGATTTTTCACAGCTTGGAGTAAAGGCGCTCGGCGATTTTGAGCTTGAGATAACGCTTGATTACACAAACCCGCGCTTTCTTGATATGCTTTGCGACGCGCCCGCGATGCCGTGCTGCGAGGAATTGTTCATCAAATCGCGCGGAAAATACGGGCTTTCCGCCGAGTGTACGCCGTCAAACGGCGCGTTTTATGTGAGGAGCTGGCACTTCGACCCGTACGCGAAAACGGACGTCAACAACGTTGTTTTGTCGCGTAATTACAAAAATGCGGAAGCGCTAAATATTTGTCCGTCGGGGCTGAATTTCTTTATCGTCGACGAGAGTACGTTTGTCGCGGATTTGCTGAACAAAGAGGTTAGTTGCCTTGCCGTATCGACGCGCGAAAAGTCGCTTGTCGAAGGAAAATATCCGTGCGAGGAATATCCGAGCGTGACCTGCGGGCTGATTTTCAACAGGGATTACGCGGCTTTTCGGAACGAGGATTTTCTGAAAGGGCTTTCTCGGCTTATAAACCGCGAGCAGCTTACAGACGATATTCTCGATTTTGAAGCGGCTGAGGGAGTTGTTTCGCGGCAGGTTAAGGTTAACGGGGAAAGCTATCGCGATGTCGTTGGAAAGCGGGATAATCTCGTTTATGACGTGAAAACGGCGGGAGAATATCTGAAAAATGCAAAAGCTTCGGTAAATTCAAGCGCGTTTACGGGCGCGAGGATAATCGTTCCCGATGATTTTTCGCAGACAGCGGTTTCGTATATAATGCAGGATTGGCAGCGCGAAGCGGGATTTTACTGCGTTCTGGAGCGCCTTTCCGAGAGCGAATACCGCCGCCGTCTTGAAAGCGGGGATTATGAGATTGCGCTTTACAAGCTGACGGGGAAATACGACAGTCCCGCGGCATATCTGGAGCAATTTTGCTACAACAACGCGGGAAATTACTCGGGATATTCCAACTCAAAATTTGATTTTCTGCTCTATCAAGCGCAAACTGCCGCCGATTATGGCGACAGCGCGGAGCTTTACGCGAAAGCGGAGCAGACGCTGATTGACGACTGCGGATTTGTGCCGATTTATTGCGAGAATATTTACTTTTTTAAGCAGAAGGACGTTGAGGACGTTTATTACAATCCGCTGACGGGAGCGATTGACTTCACACAGGGAAAACGAAAATAGAAAAGTCCGGTTTTAGCCGGACTTTTTGTTATCTGTTAATGAACGAGTCGTCGTGGGCGAAAATAAACCGCGAAAGCTCGCCGCTCGAATAATCCGCGACAACGAACGTCTGCTTTTCCTCGTTGAAGCAGAAAACATATTTCCCCGAGCGCTCCGCCGCCTTGTCGATTTCGGCCGGTGAAACGTCGTTTTCGATAAGCAGCCTAACCGCGTCCTCGGGCTTATCGGCGATGAAATTCCCGCGCATCTTAAGGAATACTGAGAACAGATTTCCCTTGATAAGCTCAAAAATCGTTGTGTTCGAGAGCGTTATTTCAACGGGACCGCCCGCCGCTTTTATCAGAAAAACCGCAGGGTCGGGGACGTTGCCCTCGCAAACAGCCGCCTTAAAATCGCCTGTTCTGCCGATGCACACGAGCGGAAGCTTTGTTCCGTCGGCGTCCGTGAATGTATATGGCGTCATAAGATTAGGGTGAATGAGCTTGACAAAGCTCTGCTGATTGACCGATAGAAACGCGTATTTTTCAAGAAAAAGCTTGATATTCTGCGGAATTTCAATCCCGCGCTCAGCCTTATTTTTCTCAAAATCAGCCTTTGGAATACCGTCGGTTCTGCCGCCGTAGAGGATATTCATTACCTCAAACGGTTCAAGATTGTACAAAACAGCCATTTTTCACCCTCTTTTCCGTAAATCAGAGCCTTGATTTGAAGTCGTTGTAGCCGAATTTTTTCAGCAAATTCAGCTCGCCGTTTTCGCGAAGCAGGTAAATTGACGGCAGCGGAATACCGTTAAATGTGTTATTTTTGCACATTGAGTAGATTGCCATATCCTCGAAAACGAGCCTGTCGCCCTCGGAAAGCGTGCTGTCAAACGAATAATCTCCGATTATATCTCCCGCAAGGCAGGTGTTGCCGCCGAGCCGATAGGTAAATTTCTTTTTTTCGGGCAAATCCGCGCCGATGATGTTCGGACGATAGGGCATTTCGAGAACGTCGGGCATATGACAAGCCGCCGAAGCGTCTGTAATCGCGATATTGACGCCGTTTTCAAGCGTATCGAGAACCGTTGTCACGAGATAACCCGCGTTTAGAGCGACAGCCTCGCCCGGTTCGAGATAAACCTCAAGCCCGTGCTTTTCGCGGAATTTTTTCACTGCGTCAATAAGCAGCTCAACGTCATAATCCTGCCGCGTTATATGATGACCGCCGCCGAAGTTTACCCACTTTATTTTGTCGAAGAAGAACCCGAATTTCTCCTCAAAAACGGGGATTGTCCGCGCGAGAACATCCGAATTTTGTTCGCACATTGTGTGAAAATGAAGTCCGTCAATCCCCTCGGCAAGCGAAATCTGCTCTTTGAACCGCGAAAGCGTCGTGCCGAGCCGCGAGCCGCGAAAGCACGGATTGTAGATATCCGTTTCAATCTCGCTGTACTCGGGGTTTACGCGTATTCCCGCTTGAATGTAACGCGGCGCCGAGCGCACCTTATCGCGATATTTCGCCCACTGTTC
>DBIU01000057.1:4590-10835 GCA_002304735.1 Ruminococcaceae bacterium UBA794
GCCCACTGTTCGAGGGAATTGAACACGATATGGTCGCAGTATTTCAGAATTTCATCGAAATCTTTTTCGGGATAGGCGGGGGAGAAAACGTGGTTTTCCCTGCCAAACGGCTTCGCCATCTCCTCAAAGCCGAGCCGCGCCTCGAAAATCCCGCTCGCCGTGCAGCCGTCAAGGTACTCTGCGATAAGCGGATAAACCGCGTAAGCCGAGAACGCTTTCTGCGCGAGGAGTATTTTACAGCCCGCGCGTTCCTTGACATTGCGCAGAATTTCGAGATTTTCCCTCAGCTTTTTTTCATCGATAACATAGCACGGCGTTTCGACGTCGTTTATCCAATCCATAGCGTTCCTTTCTTGCGCTTGCGCCGTTACAGCTTCTTATATATATCCGCAGGTAAACGGGAAGAAGTCGAATTTCTTCGTACCGATATGTACGAAGCCGTAAGCCTCGTACCATTTTCTGAGCGTACTGTTTTCCTCTACAATGCCTATATTCACCCTTGCGCAGCCGAGCCTTTTCGCCGCGTCGAAGGCGCTCGTCAGCAGCTCTCCGCCAAGCCCCTTATGCCTGTACTCGGGCAAAACGCACAAGTTGTTCAGCTCGCACTAGCCGCCCTGCACCGACAGAGAAAAATATCCGACTATCCTGTCCCCGTCAAACTCCGCTTACATGGGGCGTCATTCTTCAAGCAGCTGCCGGCACAGTCTGTCGCGCGTTGTCGCGAACGCGGTAAATCGCGGTGCGTTTTCGGCGGTAAAGCCGAACTCGTCCGCTACCGTCATAAAGCTCTTTCTGATAACGTCTGCACATTCGGCGAGGTTTTCCTCGTTTACCTGTCTTATCATATAAAAACCTCCTCATAGAGGAAGAAATCAGTCCACAAGCACGGGATTTCTGTCCTCCTCCCAAGGCAGCCCCCACTTGTTGAGCGCGTCCATAAACGGGTCGGGGTTCAGCTCCTCGACGTTGTGAACGCCGGGCTTCTTCCAATCGCCCTTAAGCACCATCATAGCGCCAATCATCGCGGGAACTCCCGTTGTATAGGAAATAGCCTGCGAGCCGACCTCCTTGTAGCACTCCTGGTGGTCGCAGATGTTGTAAAGATAATAGTTCTTGTCCTTGCCGTCCTTTTTGCCGCGGAAAATGCAGCCGATGTTGGTTTTTCCGACGGTTCTCGGGCCGAGGGAAGCCGGGTCCGGCAGAACCGCCTTCAAGAACTGAAGCGGAACGATTTCCTTGCCCTCGTACATAATCGGCTCGATTGACGTCATTCCGACGTCCTCGAGGCACTTCAGATGTGTAAGATAGCTCTGACCGAACGTCATAAAGAAGCGGATACGCTTGATGCCCTTGATGTTGAGCGCGAGGGACTCAAGCTCCTCGTGGTGAAGCAGGTACATATCCTTTTCGCCGACGCCCTTGAAGTTATAGACGCGCTTAATCTCCATAGGCTCGGTTTCAACCCACTTTCCGTCCTCGATATAGCTTCCCTTTGCGGAAACCTCGCGGATATTGATTTCGGGGTTGAAGTTTGTTGCAAAGGGGTAACCGTGGTCGCCGCCGTTGCAGTCGAGAATGTCGATATAATTGATTTCGTCAAATTCGTGCTTCATCGCGTAAGCCGAGAAAACTCCCGTAACTCCGGGGTCGAAGCCGCAGCCTAGAATTGCGGTAATACCCGCTTTCTCGAAGCGCTCGCGATAAGCCCACTGCCAAGAATACTCGAATTTCGCGGTATCCTCAGGCTCGTAGTTCGCGGTATCGAGGTAATCGACCTTACATTCAAGGCAAGCGTCCATAATGTGCAAATCCTGATAGGGAAGCGCGATATTCATAACGATATCGGGCTTGTATTCTTTAATGAGCGCAACCAGCTCGGGAACGTTATCCGCGTCAACGGAAGCCGTTGTGATAACGGTTTTTGTCTTATCCTGCCATTTTTCCTTAAGCGCGTCGCACTTTGCCTTTGTTCTCGAAGCAATCATAATCTCGGAGAAAACCTCGCTGTTTTGGCAGCACTTTGCCACAACAACCGAAGCCACGCCGCCCGCGCCAATAATTAAAGCTCTGCTCATAATTCAAATCTCCTGTTCATATTATTCTGCGGAGAACTTTCAATCGGTTCTCCGATATTTGTCGTCAGCAAAAGTTAAAAAATAAAACAAGTGAAGAAACAACCTGCACTACTGCGGCAAGAACCATTAAATTCACACCGATGCCGCCGAATTTAAGTATATCTTTCTTAAATAAAACCAGCATTATTACAATTGTCAGTGCCGCTGTTAAAAGAAGCAAACCGGAGAGGATTTTCTTAATTGCTACTGAAATATAGTCTGCGTCGACAAACTGTGCTGTGCTTATTTTCCCTAAATCGCCCATTTGGGCATTAACCGCGTTAAAGTTAATGCCTGAATTGTCTTTGACGTCTTTCACAAGCCCTTTAACATTAACGGTTCCTTTTGACAATCCTTCCTTCTCAAAATTCTTTGAAAACCAATCCGTATCAGCCCTTACCAAAAAACGATTAACCTCTCCGTTATTATTCAGCGTGAGGTAATAATGGTCGGAATAAGTGGGAATGAAGCCAAGGAGCAGATGCTTCATCTCATATACTTCTTTCGCGTAAATAACACTGTATTCTGTCATACTGCCGGTTATTCCGACCCCTGAATTTGTTGGTTTTGCGTTCAGTTCTTTTATGCCTGCTATAGTTGTGAAAGAAAAGTACAGAACAACAATAATTGCCCCTACAACAGAGCCTAATCTGATTTTTTTCTTCATCACACATTCTCCTTCGGCGTTTCCCTAAGCACATCTCTCACGTTATTCGGGAGCGCGAAGCAGCCGCTGTGAACGTATTGATTGTAGTACTTCGTGCGAAGCCCCTGCGACAGCCACCACTGTGCGTTCTGGTCGTTTATCGGGTGATATTTCTTTGAAGCGAACCCGAAAAGCCAATGCCCCGAGGGATATGTCGGAATATGCGCCTGATAGACGAGCGCAATCGGGAAAAAGCTCTTAATTCTGCTGTGCGCGCGCTTCATCGCCATCGCGTATTCATCGTAGAACGTGCTTTCGTGCTGATTTACGAGAATACCGTCCTCGGTAAGCGCCTTGTAGCAGTTTCCGTAAAATTCCTTTGTGAAAAGCCCTTCTCCGGGACCGAACGGGTCGGTGCTGTCAACGATAATCAAGTCGTACTCGTTTTCCGCGCTTCGCACGAACTTCAGTCCGTCCTCGTAGTAGATGTGAACGCGCGGGTCGCCGAGCGAGCCTGCCGTCTGCGGGATAAACTCTCTGCAAAGCTCCACAACGCGCCTGTCAATCTCAACCATATCGATGTGTTCAACGCCCTTGAAGCGGCATAGCTCGCGGATTGTTCCGCCGTCGCCCGCGCCGATAACGAGAACCTTTTTTATGTTCGGATTAACGCTCATCGGAACGTGCGTTATCATCTCGTGATAGATGTACTCGTCCTTTTCCGTGAGCATAAGATAGCCGTCCAGAACGAGAATTTTGCCAAACTCCTCGCTTTCGAGAATGTCTATTTTCTGAAATTCGCTCTGTTCGCTTGCAAGGTGACGCTTAATTTTAATCGAGAACCTGACGCTCTCCGTGTGATTTTCCGTAAACCAAAGTTCCATAATATTACCTCAACATACAACCTCAAGAAATTCCACTTTCATATCGCGGCAGCCCGTGAGATTGCAGCCCTTTTCCTTTGCAAATCTGATGTAGTCGAGAATATCTTCCGTAATGCGTTCTCCGGGCGCTAGAATGGGAATACCGGGCGGATAGCACATAACAAACTCCGCGCAAATTCTGCCTGCCGCGCCGTCGAGAGGAACGGATTTCTGCTCGGAGTAAAACGCCTTCTGCGGCGGCATTTCAACGATAGGGTTGATGTATTCGTGGTCGTAAAGACCCGCGGGAGAACGCGAATAAAGCCGTTTTATCTCGGCGAGCGCGGACATCAGGCGCTCGATTTCAAGCGCACGGTCGGCTCCCGTTATAATCGCGAGGATATTTCCGATATCGCCAAATTCAATCTGTATTCCGTACTCGTCGCGAAGTAAATCGTACACTTCAATTCCCGCAAGTCCCATCGCTCTCGTGTGAACGGAGAGCTTCGTCCTGTCGAACGCGAAGAAATCCGCGCCGTTGCAAAGCTCGTCGCCGAACGCGTAATACCCGCCGATTTTGTTAACTTCCTTACGCGCGTATTCGGCGAAATCAACGGTTTTCGCGTAAAATTCCTTTCCGTGAAGCGCGAGATTTTGCCTTGCGAGGTCGAGCGAAACCATAAGCAGATAGCTTGCGGATGTTGTCTGCGTGAGGTTTATTACTTGGCGAACGTAGTCTGCGTTCACGGTTTTTGTCGTGAGCAGGAGAGCGCTCTGCGTGAGCGAACCGCCCGTTTTGTGAACCGAAACCGCCGCCATATCCGCGCCGCAGGACATTCCCGACGGCGGGAGATTTTCGCCGAAATAGAAGTGCGTTCCGTGAGCCTCGTCGCATAGCGCAAGCAGACCGTGTTCGTGCGCGACTTTAACGATACCGCGCAAATCGGAGCAAATCCCGTAGTAAGTGGGATTGTTGACGAGAACCGCCTTAGCGTCGGGATTTTCGGCAATCGCCTTTTCCACGTCCTCAACGGTCATTCCGAGGGGAATACCGAGGTCCTTGTTCACGCCGGGATTAACGTAAACGGGAACAGCCCCGCACACTACGAGCGCGTTTATGGCGCTTCTGTGGACGTTGCGGGGGAGAATAATCTTATCGCCCGCCTTGCACGCGGACATTATCATCGCCTGAACAGCGCCCGTAGCGCCGTTTATTATGAAGAACGAGTTATCCGCTCCGAACGCGTCCGCGGCAAGCTCCTGCGCTTCCTTAATCACGGAGATTGGGTGGCAGAGGTTGTCGAGCGGCTTCATCGAGTTAACGTCGTTTTTCAGACAGTCCGCTCCGAGAAACTCGGTAAGCATAGCGTTTCCGCGTCCGCCTTTATGCCCAGGGACGTCGAACGGCACAACTCTGTTCAGTCTATGCTCGCGCATCGCCTCGTAAAGCGGCGCGCGGGTCTGGTCAAGCTTCATTTCCATCAGCCTTTCAAACGCGGTCAGTAAATGTTCATTCCGCTGAAAATTTCAATCATTTCGCGCCTGAGGTCGTTTGTAATCTGAAGGCGTTCCTGCGGGTGTATTTCGTAAACGTCCTTATTGAAAAGGTAATTTTGAAGCTCGATTTCCTTTATGAGCATTTTTGTGTGGAAAATGTTGGACTGATAAACGTTTACGTCCATAGCGTCGTATTTCGTGAGAGTTTCGGGGTTAATGAAGTCCTGAATGGAGGTGATATTGCTGTCCATAAAGAACTTTTTGCCCGAAACGTCGCGCGTAAATCCTCTTACGCGGTAGTCGATAATGATGATATCCGAGTCGAACGAGCCGATGAGGTAATCGAGCGCCTTAAGCGGGGAAATTTCGCCGCAGGTCGCGACGTCGATATCAACTCGGAACGTGGAAATCGCCTTGTCGGGGTGATATTCGGGGAAAGTATGGACGGTAATATGGCTCTTGTCAAGGTGCGCGTGAACGGTTTCGCCCGAAATATTTGAAAAGAACCCAAGACCGCGGTTGCACGATTCGTCGATATGCGACGGGTCGATGCTGCCCTCGGCAAAAAGAATGTTCACGGACGCGCCCTGCGGCTCGTAGTCCTGCTTTGAGATATTAAGAACGGTAGCGCCGATTTTCTCCGTGACGTCGCAGAGAATTTTCGTCAAACGCTCCGAATTATATTGTTCGTCGATATAGGCGATATAATCGAGCTGCTCTCTCTCGCTTTTCGCGTAACAAACATCGTAAATGTTGAAGCTGAGTGTTTTTGTGAGATTATTAAATCCATACAGCGCCAGCTTTTTCTCCAACTCTAACATCAATCCTTTCGGTAAAATATTACATCAAACAGTTATAGTGATTATAACATATTATTAACCGAATTGCAATAATTTTTTGAAATTTTTTTACACATTTTATAATTTTTCGCGCGTAGTTGACAAAAAGCGAGTATTGTGATATAATTAATGTGGTATATTTTTTTATATGAAGAAAAAACGGGACTTGCCGTCATAAAAGCCGCGTGAAATTCATATCAAAAGCATAGGCGGTAAAATGCCGAAAAATTGAAAACATTATGGGAGGTGCCTATGAAGGCTGACCTGCACTGTCACACCACGATTT
>DBIU01000057.1:10866-11978 GCA_002304735.1 Ruminococcaceae bacterium UBA794
CACACCACGATTTCCGACGGTTCGCTCGGAATTTCCGACGTAATAATGCAAGCGGGACGCGGCGGGGTTGACTGCCTCGCGATAACCGACCACGACAGTCTTGCGTCGCTGTCGCGCTCGTCTGTACTCGGAGCGCGCTATAAGGTGAAGATTATACCTGCGGTTGAGTTCTCGGCGTTTGATGAAGCGCGCGGGCGCAAGGTGCATATTTTGTGCTATATGCCGAAAAAGCCCGACCGCCTCGAGGGGCTTTGCCTTAGGACAAGCGAGGGAAGAATGAAGCTTGGAAAAAGCCTTGCGATGAAGGTTCTTGAGAAGTATCCGATTTCAATTGAGAGCATTTTGCGCTATTCCGCGGGAAGCAAGGCGATTTACAAGTGCCACATAATGCACGCTTTGATGGATTACGGCTTTACAACGGAGCTTTACGGAAGCGTTTACGATGAGATTTTCGACGTAAACGAGGGGCTTTGCGCGGAGCAGGTTCGCTCGGAAGCGGATTTTTATCCCGACGTTAAATTTGTGCTGACGCTGATAAAAGCGTCGGGCGGTATTCCCGTAATGGCGCACCCAAAGGTGTTCGACAGCCTTGATTTGCTTGAAGAACTCGCAAAAGAGAAGCTGATTGACGGCGCTGAGGTATATCATTCGAGCGCGGACGAGAAGTACAGACGGGAGATTGCGGAGCTTTGCGAAAAGTACAATCTCATTCAGACGGGCGGCTCGGATTTCCACGGGTTCTACAATCACTATCCGATACAGATAGGTTCTTCGCTTACCGAAGAAAGCCAGCTTGAAAGAATACTTAATTTTAACGCATAAAAGAAGGTTGAATTTAATGGATATCAAAGAAAAAGCGCTTGAAATGCACGAAAAATGGCAGGGAAAAATCGAGGTAATCTCCCGCGCGCCGATTAACACGCGCGAGGATTTGTCCACGGCGTATACTCCGGGAGTTGCGCAGCCGTGCCTTGAGATTGCGAAAGACCCCTCTCTCGCTTATAAATACACGCGCAGGGGCAATCTTGTCGCGGTAATCACGGACGGAACGGCGGTTCTGGGACTCGGCGATATCGGCGGACTTGCGGGAATGCCGGTTATGGAGGGAAAAT
>DBIU01000060.1 GCA_002304735.1 Ruminococcaceae bacterium UBA794
CCGCCCGTGTCCTCGAACGAGCGGCGGAAATAGTCCGCGACGTCGTTCTGAACGCCCATTGCCGCGAAAACAACGCCGAAATCCTTTGCGCCGTCGCCCGTGATTTGCGCCTGCTTTACAATCTGGACGGCGAGCTTGTTGTGTTCCATACCCGAGCCTGAGAAAATCGGCAGCTTTTGCCCGCGAATAAGCGTCATAAGCGCGTCAATCGAGCTTATTCCCGTGTGAATATAGTTCTGGGGATAGCTTCTGGAATAAGGATTGAGGGCGCGTCCGTTTACGTCGCCCATTTTCTCGGGGAACACGTCCCCAAGCCCGTCGATAGGCTTTCCCGCGCCGCTGAAAACTCGTCCGAGAATTTCGGGCGAAAGCGGAATTTCAAGCGGTTTTCCCGAGAAAATCGTTCTGGTATTTTTGAGGGAAACGCCGTTTGTGCCCTCGAAAACCTGGAGAATTACCTTTTCGCCCTCCATCTGGACAACGCGCCCGATACGCTCGGAACCGTCGTCGAGGCGAATTTTCGCAATTTCGTCAAAAGCCGCGCCGCGAACGCCGTCAAGCGCGACAAGCGGACCGTTAATATCCGTCAATCCAACATACTGTACGTTCATATTCAAACCTCTTTGGAAATCAGCCCGCCAAAAGCGCGTCAATTTTCTCGTTAATCTCGGAAATCAGCCCGTCAAACAGCTCGAGCTTATTGTTCGGGATATCGTACTTCATCTTGATAACCTTCTCGAAAAGCCCCTGAGATAGGATATCCGAAAGCGGAACGCCCGTTTTAAGCGCGTCAAGCGACCTGTTGTAAAGCACGGAAATCGCTTTCATCATAAGCCGCTGCTTCTCAAGCGGAACATAGGTATCGTCCGCGTGATTTGCGTTCTGCTGGAGGAAGCCGACGCGCACGACTCTTGCCGTTTCAATCGTGAGCTTCTGGTCGTCCGGAAGAACGTCCGCGCCGATTAGCTTTACGATTTCAAGCAGCTTTGCTTCCTCCTGAAGAATATTCGAGATTTCCTGACGCAGCGTCATAAAATCAGGCGCAACGCCGTTGTAGAAATCCGCAAGCTCCCCGACGTATTCGGAATAGCTGCTGTTCCAATCGATTGCGGGATAGTGGCGCGCATAGGCGAGCGACTTGTCGAGCGCCCAGAAGCAGCGCACAAAGCGCTTTGTGTTCTGCGTAACGGGCTCGGAGAAGTCCGAGCCTTGCGGCGAAACCGCGCCGATGATAGTAACCGAGCCTTCCGAGCCGTTCAAATTCTTGACGTAGCCGGCTCTTTCGTAAAATTCCGCAAGCCTTGACGGCAGATACGCGGGAAAGCCCTCCTCCGCGGGCATTTCTTCAAGACGTCCCGAAATTTCGCGGAGCGCCTCCGCCCAGCGCGAGGTCGAGTCCGCCATAATCGCTATGTGATAACCCATATCGCGGTAATATTCCGCAAGCGTAATTCCCGTATAAATAGACGCTTCGCGCGCCGCCACGGGCATATTCGAGGTGTTCGCGATAAGAACGGTTCTGTCGGTGAGGGGACGGTTGGATTTGGGGTCGATAAGCTCGCCGAACTCGTCGAGAACCTGCGTCATCTCGTTTCCGCGCTCGCCGCAGCCGATATACACGATAATATCCGCGTCGCACCACTTCGCAATCTGATGCTGAGTGACGGTTTTTCCCGTGCCGAAGCCGCCGGGGATAGCCGCCGCGCCGCCCTTTGCAATCGGTATGATAGTATCGATAATACGCTGACCCGTGATAAGCGGGCGCGTTGAGGGCAGTCTGCCCGCGCAGGGACGCGCCTTTTTGATAGCCCAGCGCTGAACCATCGTAAGCTCCTTTTCTTCGCCGTTCGCGGTTCTGAGCTTTATGATAACGTCGTTAACGCGGTATTTTCCGTTCTCCGCGGCGAAAGTAACCGTGCCGTTCAAATCGGGCGGCACCATACACTTGTGCGTAATGAGCGGAGTTTCGGGAGTTGTGCAGTAGACAGCGCCCGCGGAAAGCTCGTCGCCGACCTTAACGGTGACGTCAACGTCGAAAACGCGCTCCTCGTCAAGCGCGGAAAGACGGCTTCCCTCCGCGACAA
Source organism: Ruminococcaceae bacterium UBA794 (assembly GCA_002304735.1). Classification (GTDB taxonomy): domain Bacteria; phylum Bacillota; class Clostridia; order Oscillospirales; family Ruminococcaceae; genus CAG-115. The sequence continues at coordinate 2,085 of DBIU01000060.1, forward strand.
AAGCGCCGTTTTCCTTAACCATATCGCGAAGCGGACGCTCAATTCCGTCGAAGATATTTGAGATAATGCCGGGACCGAGAGTAGCGCAAACGGGCGCTCCCGAACCGAAAATCGGCTCGCCGACCTTAAGTCCCGCGGTATTCTCGTAAACCTGAATTGTCGTAAAATCATCGGAAACGCCGATAACCTCGCCGATAAGGCGCCGATTTCCGACGAACACCATTTCGAGCATTGAAAAATCCTTTGTTTTCGCCGCCTTGACAACAGGCCCGTTTATCGAATAAATAGTATTTTCCAAGTTATATCCCCCAAACAGACTGTTATTCAGCCATCATCAGTTCACGCTTTTTGGAAAAAGCCTCGCGTTCGTCCTCAAGCGCCTTGTCAAGCGAAAAATCGCAGAACAGCCCGCGTTTTTCGTCAAGCGCGCAAATTCCTCCGAGAGCGATAGTGCTGTCGGCGCGAACCTCGTGCTTTGTGAGCGCGGAAACGCGCTTTTCATCTGAAAGCGACGCGAGAATAACGATATCCTTTCCGAGCGCTTCCTCGGCTTTTGCGATTTTTTTCGCGAGAAAATCGTCGTATTTTTCACTTTCGGTGAATTTCTTGAGTTCGCCCTCGATATCGGCGAAAAGGCTGTCGCAAAGCTCTTTTCTGTGCGCGAGAACCTTTTTGTTCGCCTCGAAATCGCAGCGCGAAAGCTCCTTTTTGAAAGCGGACTCCGCGGAATTTCTCTCCGCCTTAAGCTGTGCGAGCGCCTCGCGCTGTTCGTGTTCCTCGCGGATACGGTCGGCGGCGGAACGCTGTTCGCGGATTTTTGCGGTCAGCTCCTCGATTTCGCGGTCCGCCTGATGATTGACGGCATTGCGGAACATCGTCATTTTTGCCGCGTTTATCTTGTTCAAATCCATAAAAAATCCTTTCAATCAAGCGCGCATTAAAGCTTAATGCCGATTGCTTCCTCGACATAACGGCTGATAGCCTCCGAAACGCCGCCCGAGCCGTGGCGGTCGGGTATCTCGACGACAAGCGGACGGCGGCGGTTAAGCTTAATGTCATAAACGCGTTCAAAGCTGAGCGCGGCGCTTTTCTGCGTCATCAGCACAACCGCGGTTTCCTCGTCCGCGATAGCCCTGTCGAGCGCCTCGTTCACCTCGTCCTCGGAGTGAACGACAACTCCCTCGACGCCCGCGATACGCATTCCCATCTGCGTATCGGTGTTGTCGCTAATCAGAAAAAACTTCATAAATTCCTCTTGAAATCAGCCGAAAAGGATAAGAATAGAGATAAGCAAGCCGTAAATTGCAACGCCCTCGCCGAGCGCAACGAAAATCAGCGCCTTTGAGAAAGCCTTGTCGTTTTCGGAGATAGCGCCGATAGCCGCGGGAGCGCCCGCGCCGACCGCGATACCCGCGCCGATAGAGCCAAGTCCCGTTGAAAGCGCCGCCGCGAGGTACTTAAGTCCGTCGGAAGCGGGCTGAACAGCCTCCGCTGCGGCTGCGGCAGCTTCGGGAGAAGCCGCAAACGCGCCTGTGAGCGGAAGCACGGTCATCGTGAGCATTACGCCGAAAAACGACGCGACATTTGCGATAACGGCGCGCTTCGGGCGAACGGCTTTGCCCGAACGTTTTCTTAAAATTGCCGCGAAAATGGGCGACATAATAAGCGCGACCGCGATTAAAGGCAGGATAATTATAAGTGCAATATTCATTTCTTTTACCTCCGAAAATTAATCATTTTTAATAGCAAGCGGCTTAAATTCGTTTCCGCCGCCGTCGTAGAACCTTGAAAATACCTCGTAAAATTCAAGTCTAAGCACCTGAATACCCGAAAGCAGACCCTCGATACCCATAACAAGGATATTTCCGATAATATACGCGATAACCATTCCCAGAGTAACGGGAGCGCCGGGCTGAGAAGCGCCCGCAAGCTGCGACACGACGAGCATAAAGCCCGCGTGCGAGAGAACGAAGCCGCCTATTCTGAGGAAGCTCATCGTGTTCGAGAGGAAGCTTAAAGCGCCCTCGAAGATGCCGATAAAGCTCTCCGCGACGCTGAATTTGCCGGCTTTTTTGCCTGTAACGAGAGCGGAAAGCGGCGTCTTGAAGAAAATGCACGCAATCGGCAGCACAATCAGGCAAATCACATAAGGCGCGGTCATAATCGCAAGCCCGTACATAAGCGAGCCCGCAAGCCCGATTACAAGCGACGCGTAGAGAATAATTCCCGCGACGCCGTTCACATCGAAAAGCGCCTCGCCGAGCTTTTTCGCCTTGAAATTCTTGATTGTGTTCAAAATCATCGAGATTAGGATAAGCGCAACTCCTATGAACAGCGCGAAAATGAGAACCGCGGTCGCCGCTTGGAAAATAGTCGAGGGGTGGCGCGGGATACCGAGATTACCCATCATATCGCAAATGCCGAACCAGATATTCTCGCGGTGGAAAATCGGCTTGATAAGCGTTTCTATGCCGAAAACCGAGCCGTAAACGCAGCCGAAAAGCGCCGAGAAAATTCCGAGCCTTGTCATAATGGGCGCGAGCTGATTTTTCGTCTTTTTCGAGAGGATAAGCCCGAGAAGCGAAATCACAAGCCCCTGTCCGACGTCGCCGAACATTATCCCGAACATCAGCATATAGGTAAACGCAACGTACGGCGTGGGGTCGAAGCCGCCATAAACGGGCAGTCCGTACATCTTCGTGAACATCTCGAACGGCCGCGTGACGATATTATTCCTAAGCTTTACGGGAACGTCCTCCGCGTGCTTTTTGTCAACGGGAATTTCAACGCACTGAACGTTCTTTGCGCTCTTGACGATTGCCGTCCGCAGCTTTTTTGAGTCCCTCGCGGGGCAGTACCCCGAGAACGAGAACCTTCCGCTTGAAATAACGACTTTCTTGCGAAGGTCGTTTACCTCGCTTTTGTACTTAAGCTTTGAAATGACGGCGGAAAAGTCGTCCGAAAGACCGTCCGCGAAATACGCAAGCTCCTTTTCAAGGCGGATTTTCTCCTTTTCCTCCTCCTCGATAACCGCGTGAAGCTTCTTATCCGCAAGCTCCGCGTCGCCCTCGAGATAATCCGGAAGCCTTGTCCGCTCAAATCCGAGCGAAGTCATAAGCTCGTCCGCAAACTCAACGTACTGCACGGGAGTAAGATAAATCCCGTAAACGTAATCCTCCGCCTTCTCAAACTCCTGAAAAATGAAGCATTTTGAAGCGTAATATTTAAGCTTTTCCTCGTTTTCGAGCGGCATTCTGCCGATGCGCATTTTAACGTACTTCATCGAAAAAAGCTCGGAAAACGGCTCGTCAAGCCCATGCAGATGCATAATGTAAGCGTCCGTTTCCTTATGCTCGCGAAGGCTCTTTTCAACCGCGGCATACTGCTCGTTAAGCTCGTCATAGCGCTTGCCGATATCTCCGAAATAATTCTCGAAATCCTCGGCCGATTCGCACTCGACGTCCGCAAAATTCGCGCTTTTCACGGGAATTTTGAGGTTTATCGCCATATCGCGCACTCTCGCGTAAATATTCGCATAAGGGTTCTGTTCGCCGAGATTTCGCGCAACCGCGCCGTTTGACGCTATGTGGAAGCAGCCGCTCTCGCAGCAAGCCATAAGCGCCGCGTCAAGCGTCTTTACCGGTCCGTCAACCGAAATCAGCGACATTTTTTCTATTCCCAAATATATCACCGCCTTTGTTTATATCACAAGCATCTTCATAATCTCCGTCCCCGAAAGCTCGTATCTTACGCCCTCGACGACTGTTCTGATATTGCGAAGCTCCGTGCAGATACTCTCGGTCAGCGCGAAATAAGCGACCGAAGCATACCGCGTCATACGAAGCGTTTTATCGTAGAATTTCTGGCTTATGCGCTCTGTTAGCTGCTCGACAGTCGCGCTATCGCCGTCCGCGTAATAGCCGATTTTGCTGAGCCTGTGCGAAAGCGCCTCAACGTCCTTTTCATCGGCAAGCTCCTCGATAATTTCATCATTCAGCTTAAATCTAAACGGAATAAGCTTTTCCTTTATGCCGCCGGAAGCCTGCGAAAACTGCGCACGCCTAAAAAGCGTGACGACGTTTTCCATATCAATCGAGCGCAAAACCGCGCGCTTAAGCTCTTTTTTCTCCGCGCCGTGAAAATTATCCTCGATGCTTTTAAGCAGCCGAAAATAGTAATCATTGAGAAGCCGCCGCTCAATTTCGCCGATATTGAGATTTCCGCTCATAACCGCGTCGATAAGCGGCTCGCGAAGCGTCTTGATGTAAGGCGTATTCTCGAGAAGCGGGATAACCTCGGAGAGATTTTTCGCTCTGCCAAGCTCGGGAAGGTCGGTCTTTGCAAATCGGTTGAGGTACATCGGGACGGCTGCGATATAAACGTCCGCGCCGCCCGCGTAAACCGCTCCGACAGCGGAAACAAGCTGCCCGATTTCAAGCCGCTCGACGATAAACCTAAAGTATTCGCGGCTTTTCGTAAAGTCAAATTTTCTGAAGCTCTCGAAGATATCGAAAGCGGATTTGCCGAGGACAGCCTCGAGCTGGGCGCGGTGAATAGCGCCCGAATTAGCCGCCGAGAGAGCCTTTTGGTATCTCGGCGCGGTTTTGAGGAAATCGCACACCTGCGGCACGTTTTCCTTGGCGGCAAGCTGCGCGTAATCGGACTCGGAGAGCCTTTTCCCGAAAACCGCGCGGCATTTTGCCGTAACGCCGTTTGCAGCGAACATATTACCCCTCCGTAATCCGCTTTAGGATTTCCCCGCGCCATTTTGCGCCGTTTTCGGCGAAGCATTTGTCGAGCGCGTTAATCCTTTCGTTCAGCGAAGCCTCGGATTTCCCGCGCTTTTCGGCGAGAAGCCTTTCCTGTTCAGCCTTTTCGGAAGCGTTTTTTTCGCGTTCCTCGCCGAGAATACGCTCGCGCTCGCGGGCGGTGTTCTCGCCAAATTCGTCCGTACGCTGCTTCTGCTTGTAAACGGCGCTTTCAACGCGAGCGGAAGCGGATTTATCCAAATTAATTATTTCGCGTATAAAATCCATAACAACCCCCGAATAAAAAAATCACAATTCCTACTTATTTTAACTCTTTTCCAAATAAAAAACAATATACATTTTGCACAAAAAAAACGCGCAAAAATCAGCGCGGAAATAAAAACAATCCGATATCGCCGTTATACGGAGCGAGTCGGCTTATTTTGTGCAAAATTAACATATCATTAACATTGAAGCCCTTGACAGCGAAACATAATAGGGTGTATAATAAAGTTAACGGCGCAAAAGCGCAAAAAACGGCGGATTTCCGCACGAAAGGAGCAAAATATGTTGGACCAAATTCAAGGCTGGCTTATTCCGTTGATAATTATTGTCGTGGCAATCGTTCTCGTTTTCCTTATGGGATACCGCAAGGCGCGCCCCGACCAAGCGCTGATTATAAGCGGCGTTCGGCGCAAAGCGAAGGTTGTTATAGGAAAGGCTGCGATAAAGCTGCCGTTTCTGGAGCGCTGCGACGTGCTCGACCTCGCGCTGATGAGCGTCGACGTCAGAACGGCGACGTCCATTCCGTCGGGCGACTACATTAACGTAAAGGTAGATTCCGTCGTTAACGTAAAGATTTCTCCCGAAAAGGAAATTATCGAAAAGGCGCAGCAAAACTTCCTGAATAAGGATAAGAATTATGTAACGGCGGTTGCGCGGGAGGTTCTCGAGGGCAATATCCGTGAAATTGTCGGACAAATGCGCCTTGAAGAAATGATATCCAACCGACAGGTTTTCGCCGAGAAAGTCAGACAAAACGCCGACCCCGACCTCAAGGCGATGGGTCTTGAAATCGTTTCGTTCAACGTACAGAACTTCGTCGACGAAAACGGCGTAATCAACGATATGGGTATCGACAACACGATGCAGATACGCAAAAAAGCCGCAATTTCCAAGGCTGAAGCGGAGCGCGACATAAAGATTGCACAGGCTGAAGCGAACCGCAAGGCGAACGACGCGCGCGTTGACTCGGAAACCGCGATTGCAGAGCGCCAGAACGAGCTTGCGATTAAGCAGGCTGAGCTGAAGCGTGCCGCGGACGTTAAACAGGCTGAAGCGGACGCGGCTTACACCATTCAGCAGGAGGAACAGCGCAAGACAATCGAAATCACGACGGCGAACGCAAACCTCGCGAAGCAGGAAAAAGAGGTTGAAATCAAGGCGAAAGAAGCCGAAATTAAGGAGCGCGCGCTCGAAGCCGAGGTTAAAAAGACGGCGGAAGCGCAGAAATACGCGGCTCAGCAGGAAGCGGACGCAAAGCTTTACGCGACCCAGCAGAACGCGGAGGCGCAGAAATACGAAGATATCAGACGTTCCGAGGCGGAGCTTGAGATTAAGAAAAACGAAGCCGCCGCTATTCTCGTAACGGCGCAGAACGAAGCCGCCGCGGCAAAGGCAAAGGCGGAAGCGGCGCGTTTCTCGGCTGAACAGGAAGCCGAGGGTATCCGCGCAAAGGGCGTTGCGGAAGCGGAAGCAGTTCGCGCAAAGGCGCTCGCAGAAGCGGAGGGTCTTGACAAGAAGGCAGAAGCTATGAAGAAAATGGAGGAAGCAGCCGTCCTCCAGATGTATTTCGAGAAAATGCCCGAAATCGCGGCGGCAATCGCAAAGCCGCTTGAGAGCATCGACAAGATTACGATGTACGGCGACGGAAACACCGCAAAGCTCGTTAAGGATATCACCGAAGCGACAACTCAAGCGTCGTCGGGACTTCTCGACGGACTTGGAATCGACCTTAAGCAGATGGTTAATTCGTTCGTGCAGGGCAAGGCAATCGCAGGCGGCATAAATTCCTCTAAACAGGAAACGGCGGAGAAATAATCCACTCCCGCGCCGCAGCTTTTAAGCAAATAAAAAACGGGAGAATTTCGGTTCTCCCGTTTCAGATTATCGAAACAAACTTGCCCGCTTCGCGGTGCAACTCCCGACTAAGCGAAAACTTGGAGCAGGTTAGCGGGATTCGCTGCCGAGCTGCACCCGTGCGGCGAACTGAGCCATCGCCAGAGATTAAAAAGTCTTTTTAGTATTCTCGTAAAACCTTCGGTTTCACTGACCTTTTTCTTCAGAAAAAGGTCTTAAGCCGCCGGAGGCACTGGAGCGAAGCGGCGCCCGACTAAGTCAAAACTTAATTTCCCTTATCCTCGCCGAGTTGGACGTCGATGCTGACTTTTTGCTGTCTGATGCCGTTATTTCTGACAACGACAAGCGTGATGGTATCGCCGGGCTTTTTATCGGCGAGAATGGTGGAAACGTCGTTTGTGATGACTGATTTGCCGTCGATTTCGACAATAGTATCGCCTGCGACAAGTCCGCTTGAAGCGACGGGGTAGTCCTTTTTAACCTCGGTAACATACAGACCGGGAGTAGAGCCGCTGTAAGCCGCAACGCTCTCGGTGACGTTCTGATAAACGATGCCGAGCATAGGTCTGCCGGAAACGTAGCCTCTTGCAATCAAGTCCTCGACAACCTTCTTAGCCTCGTTTATGGTAATTCCGAAGCCGAGATTTTCGGTATCGTCCGTGACGATTTTGAAGTCAACGATACCGACAACCTCGCCGTAGCCGTTAAACATAGCGCCGCCCGAATTACCGCCGTTAACCGCGGCGTCTGTCTGGATAGAAGTAAGCCCCTTGCCCGTTGCGGAAAGCTCGCGGTTAAGCCCCGAAACGACGCCCTTGCTGACGGAAGTATCGAGAGTGGTGACGCCGCCGCCGACAAGAACGGGATTGCCGATTATTACGATATCGTCGCCAAGGCTGAGCTTATCGGAGTCGCCGAGCTTCGCGGCGGTGAGGTTTTTCGCGTCGATTTTGAGTACTGCGAGGTCGGTTCGCTCGTCCGTACCGACAAGCCTTGCGCTATACTGCGTTTCGGTGACCGAACCGTCCTTGGCGGTGCTTTTCACGGTGATTTCGCAGTCGTCCGTGCCGCCGCTGATGACGTGATTATTTGTGATAATATAGCCGTCGGTAGAGATAATGATACCGCTGCCCATCGCGTAGCCCCTCTGATAGCCGTTATCGACATAGCTTTTGATGAAAACGATGCTGTCCTTGACTGCGTTAACGAGGTCGCGGGTGTAAGCGTAAGTACCGTCCGAGTTGAACTCAACGCCGTTTTCGCTGCGATTATCGCCCGAGATTGAGGACACGTTTTGCTGGAGGTCGTCAAGCGTGGGAGTATTGCTTGTTTCGGAGGAATTTCCGAAATTGCTTTCGCCGACAATAGCGGGTCGGTTAATTTGATTAGCGAAATACGCGCCGCCAAAGCCTGCGCCGCCCGCGACCACGATAACCGCGGCAATCGCGCCTGCGACGGCGGCGGTGAGGTGCTTTTTCTTGGGCTTTTCGGGCTGAGGAACGGCGGGAGCTTGGATTTGCTGACCGATATAGCCGTTCTGATAACCGTTATTGTTATTGTTATAAAAATTATTCTCGTTCATAAAAACCGTCCTTTCGTTTTCTTATGATTGTATTATAACCCCATTTTGTGAAGTTTCTGTGAACAAAATATGAAAAAACGCAATGAATTTTATGTAACCTTTTTCACAAGCCGCCCTGCCCCCGCGTACCGCTCGTTCGCCTTTCGCGCTCGGCAGGAGCGGCGGGAGCGGCGGGCTTTCGCCGACTTTGCAATCAGCCTTTCTCCGC
>DBIU01000054.1 GCA_002304735.1 Ruminococcaceae bacterium UBA794
TATTCCGTTTTCCGAAAATGTTCCCGGCGGCGGAAAGCTTTTCGGCGCGGAGGCGAAGGCTTCTTCGTCGCTTAGGCTTCAATTCCGTTTTGACAGAGGCGGGCTTATTGTCTTTTCTCTCGTTCTTGCGGACGGAAAAATTCTTTCTCACGACGAGCGTTCTGTCGTTAACGCTGCGTTTAGCTGTTTTTCTCATATTCTTCAGGATTTGATTGTCGCTTGTACATATAAAAAGCTCCCTATGGTCGACCCTGCCACCAAAACCGCCACGCTTAACGCTTTTATGCAGTTCGCGGGTGTGCTTACGGCTACGGGAAAATCACGGGATTATACCGCGTTTTACTTCAACATCAAGAATTTTAGGTCTATTCACAAGTCGCTTTCTTTCGTTGAAGGCTCCGCGCTTTTGCTCAAATATTGCCGCACCGTTTCGGACGCTCTCGCGAGAAACGAAATGATTGCTCATCTCGGCGGCGACAATTTTACCGCCCTTGTGCTTGACGAGCATAGGGACTATTTTATGGACCTTATTCAGAATATGGTTATCAAGTTTGTCAAGGACGACCATATTCTCACCTTCGTTTTCGGCGCAACAATCGGCGTTGTTAAGCTCACGGACGAGGCTAACCCCGGAGAAATTATGATGCACGTTTCCTCCGCCTATCAAGCCGCGCGCGAAAAACGAGTATCCATAAGCTGCTTTGACAGAATAACAAACGGCGATATTATGAACAGAAAAATCATTCTCTCGGGGTTTTACAAGGCAATCAACGAGAACGAGTTTTTTGTTATGTATCAGCCGAAGGTTGACGTTAAAACAAGAACGCTTGCGGGCGCGGAGGCTCTCGTGCGCTGGAAGCACGGCGACGGCTTCATTATGCCGGGAAGCTTTATTCCCGTGCTTGAAAACGACGGCTGCATCTGTATTCTCGATTTCTATATGCTCGATAAGGTTTGCAGGTTTATCAGAAAAATCATCGACGAAAATATGCAGCCCGTCAAAATCTCCGTAAATTTCTCCAAGCGTCATCTTTCTAACAATAAATTCGTCGAGGAAATAGTCGATATCATTGATAAATACGGCGTTCCGCACGGTCTTATCGAGGTTGAGCTTACAGAGGGCGAGGATTATCACGACCACGGCGTTATGAAGGATATCGTTGAAGAACTTAACGCGCTCGGCATCAGAACCTCGATTGACGACTTCGGAACGGGCTATTCGTCGCTCAGTATGCTTAATTCTCTTCAGCTCGATACCCTTAAAATCGACAAGAGCTTTATCCCCGAGTCTACCAAGGACAAGAAAAGCAAGGGTATGATTATGCTTCGCAGCGTCGTTAACCTCGCAAAGGACCTCGGCTTGAAAACCGTCGCGGAGGGCGTTGAAACGCACGAACAATTCGAGCTTATGAAAAAGCTCGGCTGCGATATGATTCAAGGCTATATCTTCGATAAGCCGCTTACGGAGGCGGATTTCGTCCAAAGAATAAAACAGCGCGTTTACGACGAAGTGTAAAGGAGCAATAATTATGGTTAAGTGTTCTTTCGGCGTAGGCCGTCATACCGAAAATCCCGTTCTTTGCGTTGAAGAAGCCGTCAAGGATTTTCGCAATCCTATCATTATCTTCTTCTTTTCGGGTGAAAAGAATTTTCGCGAATATGCCCGCCTTATAAACGAAACTTTCCCGAAAACCATCTGTATGGGCTGTTCGGCTCACCGTTCAATCGACAACTCCGGCTTCGAGGAGGATGTTCTTAAGGCTGTCGCGATTGAAGAAGGAGTCGTGTGTTCCGCGGGAGTTATCGAAAAGGCGGATAATCTCGCGCTTGAATATGCCGACAGAGTTCGCCGCAGTCTCAAAGAGGTCGGCGAAACGCACAATACCGTCTGCGTTGAATTTACCGCGCCTTTTAAGCGCGCGGAAGAATATGCGCTTATGACGCTTAACAGCGTTCTCCTCAGAAACGAAATTCCCGTTATCGGAGGCTCAGCCGCAAATTCCGACGGCAAGGAAGGCTCCGAAGAAGCCTATATTTCCCTAAACGGCGAGATTTATCCCGAAGGCTGCGTTTATGCTCTTATTCATAACGTTAACGGTAAAATTATGCTTTGCCGCGAGAATATTTACGAGCCGCTTTCCGGAAACAGCTTTACGGCGACAAAAGCAAACGCAATCACGCGCACCGTTATGACTTATGACAACAAGCCTGCCGCAGACGTTTATGCGAAAGAGCTTGGCGTTCCAAAGGAACAGATTGAGAATTATTTCTTCGACAATCCTATGGGCAAAACCGAGGGCGATGAAATTTATGTCACCGCTATTCAGGGGGAGAGCCTAAACGGCAGTATGCGCTATCTCGCGCGCGTATACGAAGGCACGGAAATGATGGTTATGAAAGTCGGCGACTATCGCTCCATTACCGAACAAACAATCAAGGGCGTTCTCAAGGAAATTAAAAAGCCTTCGCTTGTGCTTATGTTTAACTGTATTGCACGAACGGTTCTTTTTGAAAAGCAGAATTATCTCGGCGAATACGAGAAAATGCTCGCGGACGCATTTCCGAGGTTTATCGGCTTTTCTTGTATGAGCGAACAGCTCGGCACCAAAAATTGTAACTGTACTATGCTGCTTGCCGTTTTTGAATAACGCTTTTTTTGAAAGCTCCCGTTTTCGGGGGCTTTTTTGCTTTTTAACGCGAATTATGCGGGAAAATCGTTGACAAGAGCGGCGTTTTGTGGTACAATATATAGTGAGTGATTTTATCAAATTGTGCTGTTTTATCGAGGTGAGGAGAATGGTCTGCGGGCGCTGCGGAAAGGTTTTTGACGAAACAAAACAGGATTACTGCGGCTTTTGCAGAACCGTTCATACAAAAAAAGGCGAGCCTATCCGAGATTTGAAGGGTATTCTTTCTTATATTACGGAGAAATTCGGCAGGGAAATCCTTCTCAATCCGCGAAAAACAGACGCGCTTATCGCGGACTTCTTCCCGAAAGAAACCGCCGCGAGAAGGCTTTGCTTCGTTACGCTCTACGACGGCTGCGCGAGAAAGCTTTTTGCGGTCCGCGAGAAGCCGTTCGAGGTGCGCTGCGCGGCTGCGGCTAAGTGCATAAAATCGCTTCGCGACGAGATTGGCATAAAGGGAAGAATTGCCGCGGAAGCCGTCGAGGCGGTCGGCTGCGCGGTCGGCTGCGAGATTTCATTCAAGAAAAGCGAGGCGCTTCCCGCTTCCGAAACCGAGTCAAAAAAGAACATTACGGACGCAGCCGAACAGTATTCGCTCGGACGGCACTTCGACCGTATCCACGAGTATGAAAAGGCGCTTTATTGGTTTGAAAAAGCCGCTTTGCAGGACTACGGCGAGGCGGAATGTTATATGGGAAGCTATCGGCTCGAGGGGCGCGGCGGCATACAGAACGTTGAACAGGCGCGCGAGTGGTTTGTCCGCGGAATGGAAAACGGCGTCGCCGAGGCGGAATATATGGTCGGGTACTTTTATGCGGAGGGCATCGCCTGCAAAATCGACGAGGGCAGAGCGTTTGAATGTTTCGTTAACGCGGCGAAAAAAGGCTGCGAAAACGCGATAAATATGGTCGCGCTGTGCTATGAGAACGGTGTTCACGTCGCCCGCGACAAGCAGCTTGCCGATAAATGGCGCAAGTTCAAGGCGAATAATCGGGTTTTCGACGAAACCGCTCCCGAACCGCCCGAACCTACCCGCGACGACGGCGAGGAGCTTTATCAGAGCGCTCGGCGCTGTCTTGCCGATAAGGATTTCGAGGGCGCGGCTATGTTCTACAAAAGAGCCGCGGAAACAGGGCATATCCGCGCTATGTGTTCTTACGGAAAGTGCCTTTACACGGGAAGCGGCGCGGCAAAAGACCCCGCGGAGGCTTTTCGCTGGTTTTCGCGCGCCGCAGACCAAAATTCCCCTATCGCGCAATATAATCTCGGGGTTATGTATCTCAAGGGCGTTTATGTGGGGAAAGACCTCAGAACGGCTAGGGATTATTTCTCGAAAGCCGCAGAAAACGGTCACGAGGACGCGGCGAAAATTCTCAAAAAATTGAAGTAAATTGAAATAAACCGGAGGAAAAACAATGAAAGCAGCAGTTATTCTGACAAAATGCAAGGAAACTCACGGGCTTTTCGGTATCCGCGCGGAACAGCGCGAGGACGAGGCTTGGTACGCGACTTGGGCGTTTAAGGTTACCGAACATACGGCTTCGCGCGAGAAGTTCGGCGATACCGAAATTTCCGGCAACGTATACGTCACAACGGACTATCCCTCCTGCCCGTACTGCGGCGCAAAGGGCTTTTTCCAGTGCAGCGAGTGCGGCAAGACCACCTGCTGGAACGGCGAAACCGAAACAGTCTGCGAATGGTGCGGAAACGCCGCGGAAACCTCCGCAGAGGAGAACTTCGAGTCCCTTACGGGCGGCGGTTTCTGATAAGGACAAGGTGGTGCTTTTATGCTGAAAATCGGCGACAGTGTGCCTCTTGAGCTTGGCGGCGCGGCAAAAATCCTCGGCGTTCTCGGCTCCGGCGGGCAGGGAACCGTTTACAAAGCGCAATATTCCGGAAAAGAATACGCGCTCAAAATGTACTTTGAGAATAAGCTCAGAAGTCCCGAAATATTTCGCGAAAATCTGAGCCGTCTTACCGAGGATAAAATCGACCCCGCGTTTGTGATGCCGCTTATGCTCACGGAAAAAACGGACGGCGGCTTCGGGTTTCTTATGGAGCTTGTCCCCGCGGAATACAAGCCGTTTTCCGATATTCTCAACGCGCGCGTTAAGCTTTCGGGACTTTACTCCGTCGTTAACTCCGCAATCAGGATAACTTCCGCGTTCCGCGCGCTTCACAACAGCGGGAAAAGCTATCAGGACCTCAACGACGGCGGCTTCTTCATCAGACCGTCAGACGGCGACGTTCTTATCTGCGACTGCGACAACATCGCGCCCTACGGCGAACATCTCGGTATCGCGGGCAAGCCCGGCTTTATGGCGCCCGAAATCGTTCGCGGCGAGAAAGCTCCCGATAAGTTTACCGACAGATATTCGCTCGCAGTTGTGCTTTTCAGGCTGCTTCTGCGCGGCGACCCCCTCGAAGGCGGCAGAGTCCTCAAAAGCGTTTGCCTTACAGAAGAAGCGGAGCGCCGTCACTATGGCTTCGAGCCGCTTTTCGTCTACGACCCCGCGGACGACAGCAATCGCCCCGTGCGCGGCGTTCACAACAATATCATCAAATTCTGGCAGATTATGCCCGACTATATAAGAGAAGCGTTTGAATTTTCGTTTACAACGGGTCTTAACGAGCCGCAGAAGCGACTTATCGAAAAGCAGTGGCTCGACCTGCTTAAGCGGCTTCGCGGCGATATCACGGCTTGCTCCTGCGGTATACAGAATTTCCTTCCCGCAATGAAAACGGACGATGAGGGAAAGCTTATTTGCCCCTGCGGAAATCACTATCCGAAACCGCTTTCGCTCGTTGGGGAAAAGAGCAGAGTGCTGCTGTTCGACGGGGCGAGGATTTTCGACGACGAGGTTAAAGTCGCCGCCGAGGTTGTCCGCAACAAGAAAAATCCCGCGCTCTGGGGACTGAAAAATCTTACGGAAAGCGACTGGAGCTGCGTTCTCCCGAACGGCGCGGAAAAAACCGTTCCCGCGGGAAGCGCCGCGCCTATCTTCACGGGAACTTCAATCGCCGTCGGCGAAGAAAAATTTGCAATTGAGGATTAATATGGAAATAAGAAGAGCCGAAAACGGCGATATTTCGAGAATTACCGAGCTTCTTTATCAGGTTCACAAGGTTCACTCCGACAAGCGTCCCGACCTTTTTCGGCGCGGCGCCAAAAAATATACCGAGGACGAACTCCGCGGCATAATCGCGGACGACGAGCGTCCCGTTTTTGCGGCTTTGCTCAACGGGGAAATCGCGGGCTATGCGTTTTGCGTTTTTCAGCGGCACGGCGGCGGTTCGCTTGAGGATTTCACTACGCTTTATATAGACGATTTGTGCGTTGACGAAAAGTATAGGCACGAACACGTCGGTTCTGCGCTCTATCAATACGTTCTCGATTTCGCAAAGAAAAGCGGCTGTCATAACCTCACGCTCAACGTCTGGGAGTGCAACCCCGGCGCTATGAATTTCTACAAGAAGATGGGACTTTCTGTTCAGAAAACTACTCTGGAACAGCTTTTATAAACTTTAGTGCGCTAATTAAACGTTGATATTGTTGAAAAGTGATGTTTATGTTGAATATTTTGTTAAAAATTAATTGTACAAAATAGCCAATACTCAATGTTTGAATTGTCTAATAATAAGTAAAAAAACTGAAAATCAGCTCTAAATCGGTAAAAAATAAAAATCGCTGTTGACTAAAATGCATATTTTGGATATACTTATATTTGGAAGGTAGACTACGACGAAAACGTACGGATAAGAGAAAAAAGTCCGAAAAAACGCCGAGGCGCGTTCCCGAAAAGCAGAACAAAGGAAATCGGAAGGGTTGCTGCTTACAAACACGAATGAATTTGGAGGAAACTGTTATGTGCATGAAGGACATTGAAGTTAAAAACCAGGTCGGTTTACACGCAAGACCCGCTACATTCTTTATTCAGAAGGCAAACGAGTATAAGTCGTCTATTTGGGTTGAAAAGGAAGAGCGCAGAGTTAACGCTAAGTCGCTTCTCGGTATCCTTTCCCTCGGTATTGTTGGCGGCGCTAAAATCCGCATTATCGCCGACGGTCCCGACGAGCAGCTTGCTGTTGACGGACTTGTAAAGCTCGTTGAAAGCGAATTTGCCGAATAATTTCGCTCAATTTCCGGTTATTGTCGGATTTTCAAAGGGGCAGGTTTCTGCCCCTATATTTTTGTGAAAAATTGATGAAATTTCGATAAAAGGTTACAATTTGGTTACAAAAAGGTTGCAAAACGGTTACATTTTTGATATAATGGTTTATGCGGATAAGTATTCCGCGACTTTTGCGGCGCTTGGTTTGCCGCTTATTCCCGTCCGAAGGAGGAATTATCTTGAGTCCGTCCGAGGATTTTTCAAGTGAAAATAAAACAGAAGAAATAACTGCCGAAGAAAGCGCCGTCAACGAAGGCACCGTTGAAGAAAACGCCGTTGAAGAAAGCGCCGTCGACGAAAACGCTTCCGGCGATAAAAAGTTCGATATAATTAAGCTTAAGCTTAAAGAAAAAGGCAAGGCGGCTTTCGACTTTACCGCCAAAGCGGGCGAGCTGTTTTTCAGCGCGCTCGTTAAGCTCGCAACCTTGCTTTTCCACGGTATTCTTCACATCATCGCCGCTATTCTTCGCGGCTTTGACAGAATAAAAAAATATCTCGTGAGATTCTTCAAAAGAATTTGGGAGATTATTTCCTCGCCGTTTATCCGACACTATAAGGCTTTTAAGGTCGGAAGCGCCGAAATTTCACGAAAAAAACGCGAAAACGGCGAAAAAACGGGCTTCCGCGCATTTGCGAAGTTCTTCGGCAAGGCGATTTTCGGTAAGCGCGGTCTTGCCGTAACGCTGTTTAACTACGCGCTTCCCGTTATTTCCTGCGTCTTTCTTGTCAATATCATCTCGTATGCAACGAGTATGACCTATGCGCTTAAACTTACGGTTAACGGCAATTTTGTCGGCTATATCACAGATGAAACCGTCTATACGGACGCAGAGCAGATGCTTCAGGACAGAATTAACTATACCGGCGCTACAACAGACGTCGTGACGTTTACTCCCGCGTATGAGGTCGATATGGTCGGCTATGGCTCGACTCTTTCGACTTATCAGGTTACGGACCGAATGCTTCAGCTTCTCGATAAGCAGATTGAATACGGCTTCGGCGTTTATATCGGCGAGGCTTATTACGGAACGCTTTACGAAAGCAAGCGCGCCGAGAGCACGCTTGAGAGCCTTCTCGATAAATACCGCACAGATAATCCGAAGGAAAACGTCGTTTTTGAAAAGGAAATAAAGTTCGTTCCCGGTCTTTATCTTGCGGAGAGCTTCGTAAACGAGGATTCGCTCCTTTCGCTCCTCACTTCAAACAGAACCGTTGCGGCATATTATACTGTCGTAGAGGGCGATTCGCCGTCTACAATCGTTTCCAAGACGGGTATGTCTTATGACGAGCTTGCGCGGCTTAACGACGGATTTAACGAGAAAACAAAGGTCTTTGTCGGCGATAAGTATATGATTAATCAGGACGAGCCTTTTCTAAACGTTATCATTACGCGCGAGGAGCATTATAACGAAATTATCCCTTTCGATACCGATTATACTACCACAAACAAGCGCTTCGAGGGCGACAGGTGGATTACCACAAACGGCGTTAACGGAGAAAGCTCGGTTGTCGCGAATGTTTCGTACATAAACGGCGTTGAGGTCGGCAGAAGCGTTCTTTCGCGCGTTACCCTTAAATCGCCCGTTACGCAGGTTATCGCGGTCGGCACTATGGAACGTCCGACTGTCGCCGCTTCCGCTTCCACGACAGAAGCAGGAAAGCTTATCTGGCCGCTTCCGCAGGGAGTAGGCACTATCGGATACGGCTGGGGCGAGTATCCCGGTCACACCGGTCAGGATATTATGGCGCCTTATGGAACGCCGATTTTCGCAGGCGACAGCGGCGTTATTACCGAGATTTACTACGAGGAGAACGCAAATTATCTCTCCTGCAACGGCGGCTATGGAAACCTTGTCGTTATTACTCACGATAACGGTATGAAAACCTATTACGCTCATTGCAGCGCTATCGCCGATATTTACGTCGGTCAGCGCGTAACGGCGGGCGAAAATATCGCGTTTGTCGGCTCGACGGGACGTTCCTACGGAAATCACGTCCACGTTGAAGTCCACATCGGCGGTCACAAGGTTAACCCGACGCCTTATCTGCCTATTTAACAACAAAAGCCCGCGTTCTTCGGAGCGCGGGTTGTTTTTTCAAGAACGAAGATTGCGATTATTTTGCGCGTTTTGGCGCTCGTCAGCGAAAAAAGCAAGGCGAAGCTCGTCAAGCGTGCATTATTTTCGAGTAAATAAGAAGTCCTCTGCCCTTTATTAATGCAGGTTGAGTGCAATCGGCATTGCGGATTAGTCCCTCGCGGGCATAAAGAGCGAACGGGGGGCGATAAGGCTGCCGGCACTGCCAGCTAGAGATTTGGTCGAGAAGAAAGTCCCTCGCGGGCAAAAAAACACCCCTAGCACTTACTAGGGGCGATAAAGGTGCGGCTTTAAGCTGCCTATGAAATTCGACAATATTGATAAGTCCCTCGCGGGCATAAAAATTACCCCTAGCACTTACTAGGGGCGATAAAGGGAATATTGCAAACTATGCAGTTGGTATACCCGCGGATTTTGTGATTTTCGTGCTTGCGCGAAAATCACAAAAACGCTAGGGGGTTGAGCTTTTGCTCAACCCCCAATGGTCGAGATGACAGGATTCGAACCTGCGACCTCTGCGTCCCGAACGCAGCGCTCTACCAAACTGAGCCACATCTCGATTATCAACTAAAACATTATAACACATTATTTTCTAAAAATCAAGTAGTTTTTTAGAAAAAGTTCTGCAAAACGTAAGAAAAAGGACCGGAAGCGAGCGGAAAATGCAAAAGTACCTTGACAATTGAGCGGAATTGTCATATAATAGGAATAGTGGTGTTTGAAAAATCATTCAATCATCTAAAACAGACTTGATACAGGAGGATAACTAAATGAGAGTTTACAATTTCAGCGCGGGACCTGCGGTTTTGCCGGAAGAGGTTCTGAAAGAAGCTGCCGATGAGATGCTTGACTATAACGGCACGGGAATGTCCGTTATGGAAATGTCCCACCGTTCAAAGGCGTTTGACGAAATTATCAAGACTGCGGAGCAGGATATCCGCGACCTTATGAATATTCCGTCGAATTACAAGGTTCTGTTCCTTCAGGGCGGCGCTTCTCAGCAGTTTGCGGCGGTTCCGATGAATATGATGAAGAACAAGAAGGCTGCTTATATTATCACCGGACAGTGGGCTAAAAAGGCTTTCTCCGAGGCTAAGATTTACGGTGAAGCTATTAAGATTGCTTCGTCCGAGGACAAAACCTTCTCGTACATACCCGACTGCTCCGACCTTGATATTCCCGAGGACGTTGATTATGTATACATCTGCGAGAATAACACTATTTACGGTACGAAGTTTAAGACTCTTCCGAATACAAAGGGTCACACGCTTGTTGCCGACGTTTCCTCCTGCTTCCTTTCCGAGCCGGTTGACGTAACGAAGTACGGCGTAATTTACGGCGGCGTTCAGAAGAACGTTGGACCTGCGGGACTTGTTATCGCGATTATCCGCGAGGACCTTATCACAGACGACGTTCTTCCCGGAACTCCCACAATGCTTAAGTGGAAGACTCAGGCTGACAACGATTCTCTTTACAACACGCCGAACTGCTATTCTATCTATATCTGCGGCAAGGTGTTCAAGTGGCTCAAGAAGATGGGCGGACTTGAGGCAATGAAGGCGCTCAACGAGAAGAAGGCAAAGATTTTGTACGATTTCCTCGACAGCAGCAAGCTGTTTAAGGGTACTGTAAATCCTGCCGACCGTTCGCTTATGAACGTTCCTTTCGTTACCGGAAACGAGGAGCTTGACGCTAAGTTCATCAAGGAAGCCAAGGCAAACGGCTTCGAGAACCTCAAGGGTCACAGAACCGTTGGCGGTATGAGAGCTTCGATTTACAACGCAATGCCTATCGAGGGCGTTGAGAAGCTGGTTGAGTTTATGAAGAAGTTTGAGGCTGAAAACGGCTGATAAGCGCTTTAATTGAAAGGATAACGTTATTATGTATAATGTACAGATGCTGAATAAAATCGCTTCCTGCGGAACGGAGCTTCTCGACAAGAGCAAGTATACCGTAAGCGAGGAGGCGGCAAATCCCGACGCAATTCTCGTTCGTTCTGCGTCGATGCACGAGATGGAGCTTCCCTCCAATCTTCTCGCAATCGCAAGAGCGGGCGCCGGCGTAAACAATATCCCGATTGACAAGTGCAGCGAGCGTGGAATTGTCGTTTTCAACACTCCCGGCGCGAACGCAAACGCGGTTAAGGAGCTTGTTATCTGCGGACTTCTTCTCGCTTCGAGAAAGATTGTTCCCTCGACCCAGTGGATTATGACGCTCAAGGGCAAGGGCGACGAAGTTGGAAAGCTCGTTGAAAAGGGCAAGAGCCAGTTTGTTGGACCCGAGATTACCGGCAAGAAGCTCGGCGTAATCGGTCTTGGCGCAATCGGAATACTCGTTGCAAACGCGGCTGCGGCTCTCGGAATGGAAGTTTACGGCGCTGACCCGTACCTTAACGTTGAGCACGCGCTGAAGCTTTCCGGCAAGGTTCATTACGTTAAGTCAAACGACGAGATTTTTGAAAAGTGCGACTATATCACGCTTCACGTTCCCGCGACTGCCGATACGAAGGGTATGATTAACGCGGAAACAATCGCGAAGATGAAGAAAACCGTTCGCCTGCTCAATTTCGCGCGCGGCGACCTCGTTGTTGATACCGCGGTAATCGACGCTCTCGCAAACGGCGGAATGGCTTGCTATGTAACGGATTTCGCTTCCGACGCGCTTCTCGGCGTTGAGAACGTTGTCGCGCTTCCTCACCTCGGCGCTTCTACTCCCGAAAGCGAGGACAACTGCGCGGTTATGGCATGCAGGGAAATCGCCGATTACATCGAAAACGGTAATATCACAAATTCCGTTAATCTCCCGAACCTTGAAATGGCAATCACGGGCAGCGCGAAAATCTGCGTTATCCACAAGAATGTCGAGGGCGTTATCAACAGCATAACCGC
The DNA here is from genome assembly GCA_002304735.1 of Ruminococcaceae bacterium UBA794. Taxonomy (GTDB): domain Bacteria; phylum Bacillota; class Clostridia; order Oscillospirales; family Ruminococcaceae; genus CAG-115. The sequence goes on from DBIU01000054.1 coordinate 11,844, forward strand.
TCCGATTTCCGAGGCGGGACTGAACATCGAGAATATGATGAGCAAGTCCAAGAAGGATTATGCGTACACCTGCCTTGACGTTACGGGCAGCACGGACGGTATTCAGGAAAAGCTGAAGGCTGTCGCAAACGTTGTCGGCGTAAGGGTTGTAAAGTAAATCTAAACGGCAATAAAAGAACGGCGCTCCAAAAAGAGCGCCGTTCAGACTGCCGATAAAGCACATCTGCGTTGTCAGCAGTCTTGGTAATTTACTTTTTCGACAAGCTGAATCGGCGTACCCGCAAAAGGTACGCCGATTTTTTATTTCTTTTTCTTGATAAGGCAGATATTTGAAGCGAACCACAAAATCGAAGTCACGCTGATGAAAATAAGCACGAACCAGTTAATTTCCTCGTCCCAGCGCAGAATTATTATCGCGAAATCCCCCACAAGCGCCGTGAGAAACGGCAGAAGCGAGAAGTTGTTCTCGGCTTTTCTTGTGAAAAGTCGCTTGAGCATTATGGTGAACAGCACGACCATTCCCGCCGAAACGACACATTCTATGGGGATAAAGAGGTATTTCAGCTGAATATTCGTGTGATAAACAACCGGAATTGACATCGAATACGCGGTTACATAGGCGAACGACAGCCATTTTATAAGCGCGCCGCCGTCTTTTTTCGCGCACTGAACCGTGTGAATAGCCATAGCCGCGAGCAGCATACCGTAAGATATAAACTGCATCACGGGGATTGAGCCGTTCGTGTGTACCATTCCGCCGAAAAGCAGAATACCCGCGGCAATCGCAAGCTTTGCAAGCTCGTTTTCACCGAAAGTCAGCGGAAGCTCCTCGCTGTCCTCGGCGCTGTCGTGAGAGGAAACGCGCCATTTTGTCGCGATATAGACGTAAGCGCCGAATACCGCAAACAGCGTAAGCGCGGTCATATACCAATCGAGCGCGTCGTATTTCGAAATATCGCCCATAAAAACCGTGACAAGACTAATTATTCTTTCAACGGACAATATAAGAAAATACGCGAGAATAAAGACTCGTTTGAGCTTATCGACAGTTGTGCGTTTTATCATATCATAGCCTCCGTCAGACGCTTATGTATTCGCCTGTTGTCATCACCGGCGCGGCGCAGAGCGTGTAATCCTTCTCGATAACGGCGCCGTTTTCCGCGAGCAGGGTTTTCGTGCGGGATTTTGCGGTTGCGGGAGTATTGTTTTCGCAGGAAAGATGACCGAGAATGAAGTGCCGCGTGCCGCTTTTAAGAAGCCGAAGCGCAAATTCCGCGCAGTCCGTATTCGAGAGATGCCCCTCTTTGCCCGAAATTCTCCGCTTTAGGTCGGCGGGATAATTGAGGTTTTTCCGCAGCATTTCCTCGTCATAATTGCTTTCGAGAAGCACGGTTTTGCAGCCCGAAAGCGCCTTTTCTGCGTCCTCCGTGACAAATCCCGTATCCGTGCAGACGCCGAAGCTGTCCTTTCCAAACGTTATCGTATATCCGACGCTTTCCGCGCTGTCGTGAGAGGTACGAAATGCGTTCACTTCAAAAGCCGCGCTCTTGTAGCCGTCGCGGATATCGTACATCGGATAATCCTCCGGAACCTTCCCCGACGCTCGAAGCGCGTTTATCGTACCCCCCGAAGCGAAAATCGGGAGATTTGTATGCTTCACGAGCTGTTCGAGCGCCCTTATGTGGTCAGTGTGCTCGTGAGTAAAGAAAACGGCTTCTATGCCGTCGAAATCAGTGTCAATAAGCGAAAGCGCGTTTTTCAGCGCCCTAAAAGAACAGCCCGCGTCCACGAGAATACCGTGACCGCGAGTGCCGATAAATGTTGAATTTCCATCGCTTGACGAACAGATTGGATAAATTCTTGCCATAAACGCCCCCGATAAGTCCGCGAATTGATTTATATTCCGAAAAATGCGCGTATTACTCAGATTGCCTGCTTTGCGGAATTATCGCTTGCGGGGTCCGGCTCGTCAACCTTAATAATATTTGCGCCGAGCGCGCGAAGCTTAACTTCCATATTTTCATATCCGCGTTCAACGTGGAAAATATCGTAAATCTCTGAAACGCCCTCCGCGCTTAATGCCGCGATAATAAGCGCAGCGCCCGCTCTGAGGTCCGTCGCCTTTACGGGAGCGCCGCGAAGCTTTGATACTCCCTCGATAACGGCGACTCTCCCCTCGACGGAAATATTCGCGCCCATTCTTCTAAGCTCGTCGACATAGCGGAAGCGATTGTCGAAAATGCTCTCCGTAACCATAGAAGTGCCCTTCGCGCAGGTGAGAACGGCGGAAATCTGCGGCTGCATATCGGTCGGGAAGCCGGGGTGCGGCATCGTCTTGATGCTTGTCCCGACGTAATTATCGCCGCCGATAACGCGCACAGAGTCGTCGTACTGCTCGACTTGAACGCCGATTTTGAGGAGCTTGTTTGTGATAGGCTCGAGGTGCTTCGGGATAACGTTTTTGATGAGAACGTTGCCCTTTGTCGCCGCGACAGCCGCCATAAACGTCCCCGCCTCAATCTGGTCGGGAATAACGGAGTAGGTTGTCCCGTGAAGCCGCTTTACGCCGCGGATTTTGATAACGTCCGTGCCTGCGCCGATAATATCCGCGCCCATTGAGTTCAAGCAGTTTGCGAGGTCAACAACGTGCGGTTCTTTCGCCGCGTTTTCGATAATGGTAAGCCCCTCCGCCTTAACCGCCGCCATTATGCCGTTTATTGTTGCGCCGACAGAATTTTTGTCGAAGAAAATCTGGTTTCCGACAAGCCTGTCCGCGCTGAGATTAACCATACCGCCGTCAATCTCGCACTTTGCGCCGAGCGCCGCAAAGCACTTCAGGTGCTGGTCGATAGGTCTGTCGCCGAGATTGCAGCCGCCGGGCATAGAAACGTGCGCCGAGTGAAATCTTCCGAGAAGCGTCCCGAGAAAGTAAGTCGTCGCGCGCATACGCTTCGCCATTTCGTAAGGAATGGACATATTTCTGATTTCGCGCGTGTCAATCTCAACGGTCGTCTTGTCGAGAACGCGGATTTTCGCGCCCATTTCGGACATAATCTGAAGAGTAATATCAACGTCGCTTATGCCGGGTATATTTTCAATAATGCAAGGCTCGTCGGAAAGAATTGTCGCGGGAAGAATAGCAACAACGGCATTTTTCGCGCCGTTGACGGTAACCTCGCCGGACAGCTTTTTTCCGCCCTCTATTATATATTTCTCCATAAAACGAATCCCCCTGCCCCCAAATCGGGACATTTTTATTTTATATGTTTATGTATAATTAACAAAGAAATCTTCGGGATTAAAAATATATGTAAACGTAAAGTACGATGTTATCGGTAAAAAGCGGTGAGAAAAGCAATTTCTTTTACCCACACTTTTACATTATAACATACTTTTAATATTTTTTGAATACTGAAAATGAAAAAAAACGAAAACGTTTCATTTTTTGTGAGATTTCACTAAATTGCGGCACGAAAAAACGGCATTTTACACATTTCCGTTCAAACGTGTTTTTATTACTCACCTTTATTATTGTCTAAAAAAACGAGATGTAATCTTGACAAAAAATGAATTTTGTGCGATAATATATAAGGAAACAAGATAAAAAAATGCGGAGGAAATGAACTTATGGTAAAGCTTAATGAAAATTTTGGAAATTTGAAGAAAAATTATCTGTTTATCGAGATTGCAAAGCGCATAAAAGCATATTCCGAGGATAATCCCGAAGCTGCGAAAAATCTGATAAGAATGGGTATCGGCGACGTTACACGCCCGCTTGCGCCCGTTGTTGTCGAGGCTATGGTAAAGGCGAGCCGCGAAATGGGCGTTCGCGAAACGTTCCGCGGCTATGAGGACAGCGGCGCGGGCTATGATTTCCTGCGCGAGGCGGTTTCAAAGTATTACAAGAGCTTCGGCGCGGACGTTCCCGCCGATGAAATCAGGATTTCAGACGGCGCGAAGTCCGACTGCGGAAACATTATCAACATTTTCGGCAGCGGAAACACGGTTCTCGTGACCGACCCCGCGTATCCCGTTTACGTTGACAGCAATATTATGAACGGAAACAGCGTTATTTTCGCCGATTCTACCGAGGAAAACGGCTTTTGCGCGATGCCCGACAAGAGCGTTAAGGCGGACCTTATCTATCTCTGCTCTCCGAACAATCCGACCGGCTCCGCGTATACCTCCGAGCAGCTCGCGAAGTGGGTTGAATACGCGCTTGAGAACGACGCTGTAATCATCTATGACGCGGCTTATGAAGCGTTTATCACTGAGGATAATATTCCGCGCTCGATTTACTGCATTGAGGGCGCGAAGAAGTGCGCGATTGAGATTTGCTCGCTGTCAAAGACGGCAAGCTTCACGGGAACGCGCTGCGGATATACGGTTATTCCGTTCGAGCTTGTGAGAAAGAACTCCAAGGGCGAGGACGTGAGAATTGCCGACCTTTGGGCAAGACGTCAGGGAAGCTGCTTTAACGGCGTTTCCTATCCCGTTCAGAGAGCGGCGGAAGCCGTTTTCACGGAGGAAGGACAGAAGCAGTGCCGCGAAAATATCGCGTATTATCAGGAAAACGCACGGATTATAATGAAAGCGCTCGATGAGCTTGGAATAAAGTACACCGGCGGCATAAACTCGCCGTACGTTTGGCTGAAATGCCCGAACGGAATGGACAGCTGGGAGTTTTTCGACCTGCTTTTGAATAAAGTTCAGGTTGTCGGAACGCCGGGCGCGGGCTTTGGAAAGAACGGCGGAAGCTGGTTCAGACTGACTGCGTTCAGCACGCACGAAAAGACCGCCGAGGCTATGGAGAGAGTGAAAAAGCTTCTGAAATAAGGAGGACAATATGAGTAAAACGCGGCTGAAATTAACCTACAATTCGCCTGTTATCCTGACGTTTGCGGCAATTTGCCTTGTGACGGTTATCGTGGATTATATAACCGGCGGCGCGTCGAACAGGCTGCTGTTCGTGTGCTACGGTCAACCGAATTATCTCGACCCGCTGACGTATTTCAGAATGTTCTCGTATGCTTTCGGTCACGCGAATTTTGCGCATTTTGCGGGAAATATGACGCTTTTTCTGCTTGTCGGACCGATAGTCGAGGAGCATTACGGAAGCTGGAATACCGCGATAATGATGGGCGCGACGGCGATTGCGGGCGGGCTTTTGAATATGTTTTTCTTTGATACGGGATTAATAGGCGCTTCGGGGCTTGTTTTTCTGCTGATAATATTGAGCGCGTTTACAAGTATGAAGAAGGGCGAAATTCCGCTCACGCTTATACTTATAGCCGTGCTTTATCTCGGACAGGAAATTTACAGCGGAATTTTCGTAACCGACAACATCTCGCATTTCGGTCACCTCTGCGGCGGCGTTTCGGGAATAGCTTTCGGCGCCGTTTATCACCAAAGAAAATTCGAGCGGTAGGTTCTGCCGGCGCGCTTTGCAGAGTAAACCGTTGATTGAGATAAAAAGCGGCGCGAACAGATTAATTGCATAAACAAACGGGAGAACGCAAATTCTCCCGTTAGTCTGTCGAAAAAGTAGATTCTGCCCGCGAAGCGGGCATTTTAATCCGTTTTTTGTCACGGGTTTCCCGAGGCAAAAAACACTTCTAT
>DBIU01000058.1 GCA_002304735.1 Ruminococcaceae bacterium UBA794
GCTCGACGCCGCCAAAATCGCCTTAGTTGGTCAAGAAGAAATCAGTCTTTGACTGCGGCGGAGCAGTCAAACGAGCAAAGTCGGAGGGGAACGCTTCCGAAAATTCCCAGCGAAAGAATTTTCGGAAGCGTTCCCCGCGATTTTGGGGGTTCGACGCCCCCAAAATCGCTCGGGCTTCGCAGAAGCCCAACTCTACTCGCGTACCAAAAAAGCGGGATTATCGCCGACTTCCCGCTGTAATCAAAGCAGTCGAACCGCGCTAGCTCATTCTGCAATGGCAAAAAGTCCTGTTTTTCGACAAAATTCCCCGCTCCTCGACAAAACCGCCGTTTGTTTCTTACAGAAAAACGGCAAGAAAACGCGGCTGTTATGCCAAATTCGCGCTATTGTAAAAATATCCCAAAAATTTCCAAAAATGTATTGCAATTCTTACCAAAATATGGTAAAATATAAACAGACCGAAAGAAAAGCGTAAAAAAACGCAAATTAATCGGAAATTTTTGGAGGTATAAAACAATGACAAATCAGATTAAGGTACTTATCGGAAACGACGCGGCGGATTGCGGAATGGCTTGGGCGGGCGCTCTCAAAAACGCGGGAATGTACGCGATTACAAGGCGCTGCGATGGAAATTCCGTCCTCAATTCAATCAAGTCCGAGGCGCCCGACGCGGCTGTTCTTGACGCGAAAATGCCGTTCTGCGATGCGGTTGAGGTTATACGCAGGCTCAAGGTTGAGAAAAAGTACGTTCCCAACGTGATTATCGTTTCGGGAACGCCCGACCCAAATCTCGAGCGTGAAGCCGCAAATCTCGGCGCAGCTTTCGCGCTGAAGCCCTTCGACCCGCAGTATCTTGTGTCGAAAATCAATCAGATGTGCGGCGCTGTCGAGCCGAAAAAAGAAGCTCCCGACGATACCGAGCTTGAGCTTGCCGTAACTGAAATAATCCATCAAGTCGGTATTCCCGCGCACATCAAGGGCTATCATTACTTAAGAACGGCGATTATGCTCTCCGTCAACAACGACGATATGATTAACTGCATCACAAAGCTTCTTTATCCGACTGTCGCGAAGCAGTATCAGACGACTTCTTCCAGAGTTGAACGCGCTATTCGTCACGCAATCGAAATCGCTTGGGACAGAGGAAACATCGACGTCCTCAACAAGATTTTCGCCTACACCGTTCACACATCAAGAGGTAAGCCCACAAATTCAGAGTTTATCGCGCTTATCGCCGACCACCTCCGCCTTAAATCAAAGCAATCCGGCGGCGTTCTCACGGGCGCTTTCAGATAACGACAATCCCCCCTGCCGCTTCCCCTCGGCAGGATAATCGAAACCTGCCGACAACTCCCCGGTTGTCGGCAGGTTTGCTTTGTTTTCGTTAAAATAAGCCGTTCAGCCACTCAAACAATGCGAATTTTAGCGTAATTCCCTGCGGTTTACCAAACTCGGCGAGAATTTCCTCGCTTTCGCTGCTTTCACACGCGCTCGGCAGGCAAAGCTGCGGGAATATCACGCACCACCAGTTATGCCCGTTTCCGCTGCCGAGAGTTATACGCAGAGCGCGGTATTTCCCCGCAGGCAAAATCAGCCTGTCGTACTCTCGCGTGGTGAAATTCATCGTCGCAAGCTCCGCTTTCGCGCCGTAGGAAAACCCGTTTTCACGAAGAAAATCCGTCGCTTTCCGCTCAATTTCGGGAAGAAGCTCTAGAACTCTTTCCTCGGCTTCTTCAAGGCTTCCGCTCCCCGAAAGCTCGTCCGAAAATTCCGCCAAGATGTAATCGCGCACGCGAAGCTTGATTTGCTGGTCAATGTCGCTGTCCGAATTTGCGGGAATATGCAGCCGCAAAACCTCGCCGCTCACCGCTTCGCAGCTCTCCGCAAACGTCAGAAAACACCCAAGCCCCGTGAAAACCGCCGCTCCTATCGCCATAATCACCGTTATAAGTACTTTTTTCATATGCCGTCCTCCTTGAATGTAACGTTTCGTGAAAATATCATTGACAGCCTGCATAAAAATAATCAAATTTAGAAAAAATACTTGAAATAATCGACGAAATATTGTATAATTATAGTGATACTGACTATCGGTTGAAATAATGCGTTAAAGGGGAGTTAATATGCCGCTTGAGGAAATTACAAGGGAGTTTTCGTTTCCGCTTTGCAGAATGATTGACGAGTTTAAGCTCGAGGTCATTTATATGCCCGAAAACGGGGGAAATACCCTCATCACAAACAATGATACAAACCGTCCCGGACTTCAGTTCGCGGGATTTTACGAGTATTTTGATAATAAGCGTATTCAGGTTATGGGAAAAATGGAACACGCTTATCTTTCGGGACTCGACTCAGAGGTGAGGAAAAAGCGTATCGCGGATTTGCTGAGCTATCATTTTCCCGCGCTTGTTATCACGAGAAACGAGGAGATTTTCCCCGAAATGCTGGAGCTTGCGCCGAATTATGAAATTCCCATTCTGCGTACCGACGAAAGCACGACGGTGTTTATCTCCAAGCTTATGGCGTTTCTCAACCTCCAGCTCGCTCCGAGAATAACCCGCCACGGCGTTCTTATCGAGATTTACGGCGAGGGCGTTATGATTCTCGGCGAAAGCGGCGTAGGTAAGAGCGAAACCGCAATCGAGCTTGTTAAGCGCGGCCATAGGCTTATCGCGGACGACGCGGTTGAAATCAGAAAGGCTTCCAACATCACGCTCGTTGGTTCTTCGCCAGACAATATCCGCCACTTTCTCGAGCTTCGCGGCATCGGTATCGTAAACGCGCGTCAGCTTTTCGGTATCGGCGCTGTTAAAATGTCGACGAAGATTGATATGGTCGTTGAAATGGAGCTTTGGAATCCCGAAAAAACCTACGACAGAATGGGCGTCGATACGCACTATATGACTATTCTCGGCGTAAAAGTGCCGCTGCTGAATATCCCCGTTAAGCCGGGAAGAAACCTTGCGGTTATACTCGAGGTTGCGGCTATGAACAATCGCCAGAAGAAAATGGGCTATAACGCTGCTAAGGATTTGCTTCGTCAGCTCGGAATTGACTCCGACAGCGAGGAAATTATGTCTGATTTGAATATCTAACGAAAGGAATATAAAGCTATGTACAATATAGGAATTGATTTGGGCGGAACGAACATCAAGGTAGGTCTTGTCGACGAGAACTACAATATCGTTGAAAAGGCGACTGCAAAGACAAATCTCCCCAGACCCGCGGACGAAATCTGCGGAACTATCGTTGAGCTTATCTGGCAGTGCCTCAACGCCGCGAAGGTAACTATCGGCGAGGTAAATTCAATCGGTATCGGCACTCCCGGCGTTGCGAACAGAAACAGCGGAATTGTGCTTTATTCCTGCAATCTCGATTTCCACAACACCGACCTGCGTTCGCTCCTCAAGCAGCGCCTTGACAAGCCGATTTACGTTGAAAACGACGCAAACGCGGCTGCGTTCGGCGAGGTTCTCGCGGGCGCGGGAAAGGGCTATTCGGACGTTGTTGTCGTAACGCTCGGAACGGGCGTCGGCGGCGGTATCATCATCGGCGGCAAGATTTACACGGGCTTCAATTTCTGCGGCGCGGAGCTTGGCCACACCGTTATCGAGTTTAACGGCAGACAGTGCGGCTGCGGAAGAAAGGGCTGCTTCGAGGCATATTCTTCGGCGACTGCGCTTATAAATATGACGAAAGAGGCGATGGAAGCGAACAAGGAGTCCGCGATGTGGGGACTTGTCGGCGGCGATATCGAAAAGGTTGACGGAAAGACCGCGTTTGACGGTATGCGCGCAAACGACGAAGCCGCAAAGGGCGTTGTGAATATGTACATAGAGTATCTCGGCTGCGGTCTTACGAATATCGTAAACACGTTCCAGCCCGAGGTTCTGCTTATCGGCGGCGGTATCTGCAAGGAGGGCGAAAACCTCACGAAGCCGCTTTACGAGATTATCAGCCGCGATATGTACTGCGTTGACGAAAAGCAGTCCACGAAGCTTGACGTCTGCAAGCTCGGAAACGACGCGGGAATTATCGGCGCGGCGTTCCTTTACAGCATCTGACAGCCGGTAATTTGGAGGGGAATTTTGGATAATTACGCTGAAATCGAAAAAACCTGCCGCGAAAGCGGCGGTTTTTGTGAACGGAACTTTACGCTTGCCGACAAAACTTCAATGAAAATCGGCGGCGAATGTGACATTTTTGCCGCGCCGAAAGATGAAAAAACGCTCTGCGTGCTGCTTAAAATCTGCCGAGAGCGGGGGATAAGCCATTTCATTCTCGGAAAAGGCTCAAACGTGCTGATAAACAGGTTTCGCGGCGTTGTTATCTCAACGGCGGAGCTTTGCGATATCAAGGCTTGCGGGACTTTCATAACCGCGGGCGCGGGCGCGGCGCTTGCGGCTGTCTGCAAAACGGCTTTGGAGCGTTCTCTCACGGGAATGGAGTGCCTTTTCGGGATACCCGGCTCGGTCGGCGGCGCTCTTTATATGAACGCGGGCGCTTATGGCGGCGAGATGAAAGACGTTGTGGAAAGCTGCCGCTATATCGGCGAGGACGGCGAATTTCACGAAATGCGTGCCGAGGAAATGGCGCTTTGCTATCGCGGAAGCGTTTTCCGCAAGCGCGACTGCGTGATAACTTCGGTTACTTTCAGGCTTCAAGAGGGCGAAAAGGCGGCGATAAAGGCGCGAATGGACGAACTTATGCAGCGCCGCCGCGATAAGCAGCCGCTTGAATATCCATCCTGCGGAAGCACGTTCAAGCGCCCCGAAAACGGCTTTGCCGCCGCGCTTATCGAGGAGTGCGGGCTGAAAGGCTGCTCGGTGGGCGGCGCACAGGTAAGCGAAAAGCACAGCGGTTTTGTTATAAACAAAGGCGGCGCGGCTTTCGAGGACGTGACCGCGCTTGTCGAGCATATTAAAAAGGTCGTCCGCGAGGAAAAAGGCGTCGAGCTTGAATGTGAAATGATAATTGTGGACAAATAAGAGGAATTTATGATATTTCTGATTGTAACGGGACTTTCGGGCTCGGGGAAATCCTCCTGTATGAAGGTTCTTGAAGATATCGGCTTTTTCTGTATCGACAATATGCCGCCGCAGCTTATCCCGAATTTCGCCGAGATGTGCGCGAAAAACCGCGAAATCGAGCGCGTTGCAATCGTGACCGATATTCGCGGGGGAGCGATGTTTTTGAAGCTTTCGGAAAATCTCTCGGAGCTTCGCGCGATAAACGGGATTGAGGTGAAGATACTCTATCTCGAGGCGTCAAAAGAGGTTTTGATGCACCGCTATAACGAAACTCGCCGCAAACACCCGCTTGAACAGGAAGCGGACGGCGATTTGTCGCGGGCGATTGACGCGGAGATAACGCTGCTCACGGATATTCGCGCGTGCGCGGATTACATAATCGACAGCTCGCTTCTGACCTCGCGTCAGCTTCAGGAGCAGGTTTCGGGGCTTTTTCTCGAAAATCCCTCCGACAGAATGATGATAAGCTGTATGAGCTTCGGGTTTATGTACGGCGTGCCGGGAGAAGCGGACCTTGTTTTTGACGTGAGATGCCTGCCGAACCCGTTTTATGTGCCGGAGCTGAAAAAGCTCACGGGGCTTGACGAGGCGGTTCGCGAATATGTGATGAAGTTTCCGCAGTCGGTTGAGTTTGAGAACAAAATCTTCGATATGGCGGATTTTTTGCTTCCGCTTTACGTTTCCGAGGGCAAAAGCAGGCTTGTTATCGCGTTTGGCTGCACGGGCGGAAAGCACCGCTCGGTTACTTTCGCAAAGCGCATTGCCGAGCATCTTGAAAAAGCGGGATTTCTCGTTCGCGAGGTTCACCGCGATATCGGGAAATAAACGCTTCTGCCCATTCCCGAGCGATATCTCGCGATAAAATCCGCGAAAATATCCGTTAAGCGGCGGTTTTCGTCCGAAAGAAGAAAGTTTTTTCGGCGCATTTTGACGAGTTCTTCAAAGCGGATTTCTGCGGCTTTATCCGAAATGCCGCAGATTTTTTTTATCTCGGCTGCGTTCTCCGCTCCGCATAAAATCAGCACCGAAAGCGGCGCGAGAAGCTCCGCGGCAAATTTGTCGGCGGCGCGTTCGTCGGAATGAAGAATAGTTCCGCCGATATTATGCCCGAGAACGCAATGACCTAGTTCGTGCGCGACGGTAAAGCGCTTTCTGCGCTCGCTGCACGAGTTTTCGTTCACGGCGATAACAAATCGATTGTCTATTCGCGCCGAAAAGCCAAGAGCGCTTTTTTCATAAAGAGAAGGCTGTTCAATGCCAAAACAGTCGCAAAATGTCTTGTAGCTTACAACCGTTATCCCGAGCAAATCCGCGATTATAAACGGATTTACTGGAAGCGAAGCCGTTTTTGCGGCTTCAAAAATGCTGCTTACCGTCATTTTTCTTCCTTTCCCGCAATCAGCCGCGATATTTTGGCGCACTGAAAATATCCTTGTCGGCGCGCCTTTTCAGCGTGATTGCGCCGCCGCCTTTTCTCGCGGCAATCGAAATCGTTTCTTCATCATAGCCGAAAAGCTCGTTCGGCGTGCAGGAAAGCGCGTCGAACAGCCGATATAACACTTCCTCGCGCGGAAAGCTCACGCCCTGTTCATAATTCCCGACGGCGGACGGCGTAACGCCGATTTTCAGCGCAAGACCGCGCTGCGTAAGCCCCGCTTCTCGGCGAAGCTCGGATAGCCTTTCACCGAATTTCATTTTGTTAATCACCCCTCAGACCGCTTTGGCAATGTTATAATGCCTGTCCAGCCGCGCGAGCGCTTTCTTTCGGATATTGAAAATCTGCCGCTCGCTTATGAACATTTCATCGGCGATTTTGCGCCATTCCTTTGCAAGAATATAATACTGATACAAAACCGCGCGTTCATCGCCGTGCAGCGCGCTCAGAACAATCAGCGCCTCCCTTTTTGCGTCAACGGCGCGGTCAACTCCGTCGTTCAGCTCGCGCTCGAATTTTGCGAGATTTTCCGCCAAGGTCTGCGCGTAAGCAAGGCTGTGACCCGTGTTCCGCATTATTCTGTGCAGGCGCTCGACCTGTTCAAGTTCCGCCGCAACCTCGTGTTCAGCCTCACGCGCGGAGCTTAGTATTTCAAGAAAATCCATTTCATCAGCCCCTTTCAAAGTGAAATCATCTTGTGAACAAATTATACCACAAGATACTTGTAGTTGTCAAGGGGTTTTGATAATTTTGTTCATTTTGCACAAATCAGCGAAAGGCTGCTTTTGGAAAACGGAAAAAACTTGAATTTTCTTCGGGAATGTGATATTATAATAATATATTAATCAAAACGGAGGCATTTTTATGAAAGTAATTCTTGTAAACGGCTCGCCGAGGGAAAAGGGCTGTACCTATACGGCGCTCTGCGAGGCTGAAAAGGCGCTTCGCGCGAACGGCTGCGAAACCGAGATTTTTTGGATAGGAAAAGACCCGCTTGCGGGCTGTATCGGCTGCGGCGCCTGCGGAAAGCTCGGAAAGTGCTTTCGCGGCGACTGCGTGAACGATTTTGTTGAAAAGGCAAAGGACGCGGACGGCTTCATTTTCGGTTCTCCCGTACACTATGCCGCGGCTTCGGGAGCGCTTTGCTCGTTTATGGACAGAGCGTTTTATTCCGGCAAGAAAAATCTCGTCGGAAAGCCCGCCGCAGCCGTTGTAAGCTGCCGCAGGGGAGGCGCTTCCGCTGCGTTCGACCGCATAAACAAGTATTTCACGATAAGCTGTATGCCCATTGTATCCTCAACGTACTGGAATCAGGTTCACGGAAGCGTTCCCGATGACGTTCTCAAAGACGAGGAGGGACTTCAGACCATGCGAACGCTCGGAAATAATATGGCGTGGCTGTTGAAGTGCATCGAGGCGGGAAAGGCGGCGGGAGTTGATTTCCCGAAGCTCGAAGCGCCCATAAGAACAAATTTTATTCGCTGATAGGTGTGAAATGTCGTTTTCATCGGAAATAAAAAAGCAGCTCTGCGCCGTGAAAGAGCTTTCGGAGCGCGAAATGACCGCGATGCTTTACGGAATGTTTTACGCGGGAAAAACGCTTTCGGCAAGACCCGCGCTGCGGACGGAAAACCAAGGAATTTTCGCGGCGGCGCAGGCGCTTTGTCTGCGCGTATTCAAGAATGAGCATTATGAAACGAAGCGGCTTGTGAAAAATGGCGGTTCGCTTTATACGATAAGTATGAAATCCGACTTTTTCGGCGATTTTTCGCGGATAAACAACGCTCTTGTTTCGGGAAGCGACGACACGGCAAGCGCGTTTTTGCGCGGAATTTTCGTGTGCTGCGGGTATGTTACCGACCCGAAAAAGGAGTATCATCTGGAGCTTGTTCTCCCCGAAAAAGGGCGCGCCGAGGCGCTTTCCGACTTTATTTTGGAACACGGAATGAGCGTTCGCGCAACCGAGCGCAAGCAGCAGACCGTGCTTTATTCCAAAACGAGCGAGCAAATCGAGGATTTTCTCACATATATCGGCGCGGGAACTCATTCGCTTGAGATTATGCAGGTGAAGATTGAAAAAGACCTGCGAAATCGCGCGAACCGCTCCGTGAACTGCGACAGCGCAAATCTCGACAAAACCGTTGCCGCAAGCGAAAAAAGCTGCCGCGATATTGAGCTTGTGCTGCGGGAAATCGGCGCGGAAAAGCTCTCCGCGGAGCTTAGGGAAACGGCGCTGCTGCGGCTTAACAACCGCGAAAGCTCGCTTTCCGAGCTTTGCGCGATGTTCAAAGAGCCGATTAGCCGAAGCGGGCTTAATCACCGCCTGAAAAAGCTTTCGGCGATGGCTGAGGATTTGCGGAAAAATGATGAATAATCTCTTTTTTGCCGTTAAAAATAACGGTAAAAGGGGGAATATTATGAATATTGAAATTGAACGCGACGGCTGTATAGGCTGCGGATTGTGCGCGGAAATCTGTCCCGAGGTGTTCAGAATTGCCGAGGACGGGCTTTCGACCGTTATTCCCGGCGGAACGGCTTCGGACGACAAAATCGCCGAGGCGGCGAACGCTTGTCCCGTTAACGTAATCCACCTAATTTAACAAAAAAACGGCACGTCTTTGCGTGCCGTTTCGCTTTCAGTCGTCGCTTCGCCTTCAGTCGGTCGCGCTCCGCGCTCC
>DBIU01000021.1:0-5978 GCA_002304735.1 Ruminococcaceae bacterium UBA794
AGCCGCCGGAGGCACTGGAGCGAAGCGCCCCCCGCCGGAGGCACTGGAGCGCGGAGCGCGACTAAAGAAAAAGGGCAGCCGAAGCTGCCCTGATATTCACTTAAAACCGTAGAGCGAAACCTGCTCGAAGCCGTCGAGGAGCTGATTAGACATATTAAACGCTTGGTCAACGCCGCGAGCAACGCACTCGATAGGGTTATCGGCGATGAAGCACGGCGCGCCAACGCTGTCGGAAATCAGCTCGGCAAGCCCGCCGAGGAGCGCTCCGCCGCCTGTCAGGAGAATACCGTTTGAGAGGATATCGCCGACAAGCTCGGGAGGAGTTGATTCGAGAGTAAGCTTAACCTGCTCGACAATCTCCATCGCGTTATCGTGAAGCGCCTCGTACATATCAATATCCGAAATCTCAACGCTTTCGGGAAGCCCCTTGAGCAGATGTCTGCCGCGAATAATCATTTTTTTCTCGCCCGTGGGATTGAAAACGTTTGCAATTTCCTTTTTCGCCTTTTCAGCGGTTTTTTCACCTATCAAAATCTTATATTTCTGCGTTATCAGCCTAATAATCGCCGCGTCGAACTTATTTCCCGCCATTTTAACGGAACGCGACTGCACAATGCCGTTAAACGAAACGATTGCGACGTCCGAAGTGCCGCCGCCGATATCGACAACCATCGTGCCGTTGGGCTTTGAGATGTCGATACCCGCACCGATAAGCGCGGCAATCGGCTCCTCAATAAGGTAAACCTTCCTTGCGCCCGCAGAAATCGCCGCCTCGACGACCGCCCTGCGCTCGACGTCCGTGACGGAGCTTGGAACGCACAGCACAACGCGCGGCTTCACCATAAAACCGCCGTTTACGATGCCGATAAACTCCTTAATCATCGCCTGCGTCATATCGTTATCCGAGATAACGCCGTCCTTGAGCGGGCGCACCGCGACAATGTACTCGGGCGTTCTTCCAAGCATTTTATACGCTTCCGCGCCGACCGCCACAACCGCCTTTTTCTTCCTGTCATAAGCCACCACGGACGGCTCGTTAAGCACAATTCCGCGCCCCGCAATCGTGATTATTATGTTCGCCGTTCCAAGGTCAATTCCGATATCAAGTGACATTCTGTTATTCTCCCCGTATTGTTCAGCAAAAATATTACAATTTGTTGATTATTTTCTCACATATTAATATGCAAAAACGCTTTAATTCCGATGAAATTCTTCTTAAAACACGGTATTATTCTGCCAAATCCTAACAATTTTATTCATCGTGAAAAACTCTCTTTTTGCAGCCGATAAGCTCCCTTATCATCGCAATCCTCACCGTTCTGCGCATCGGCTCGACCCTGCCCTCAAGCTCTCTTGCGCGCGCCTCCGGACTTCTCTGTGTAATTCTTGCATAGCGCGCGGCGACTTTCATAAGCGTCATTTCCGAGAACACCTTCACGCATTTCTCGCAGGAACACGCGTTAAACCTGTCCAAAACGAGCGGCGCTTCGTATTTCACGGCGATTTCCGTGAGGTTAACCACCTCCGCTTCGCCCTGTTCAAGCGGCTCGCCCTGAAGCTGCCGTTTCAGCACTCGCGTAAGCGGTTCTCTGCCGCGAAGCCTTGTTGGAATACGGCTTTTCCCCGCGACAATCACGGGATTGCTCAAACTGTCGTCCGAAATAAGCCTCATAACCTGCGGCGTCTTGCACGAAACCGTATTCTCATCGGTTTTTTCGGCAATCTGCTCGGCGGCTTCCGCGGGCTTTTTGCGCCGTTTTGCCGAACGTTCCGCGGTTTTTTCCTCTTTATCGCAGACCCGCTTTCCTGCCTTTGCCGAAGCCGTTTCGCCCGCGTTTTTGCGCGTTTTCGCCAAAATCTGCTCGTCAAAACCGACATTTCCGCGCTTTTTTTGCGATTTTGCTTCAACAAAAACGTCCTTTGAAGCCGCGGAAGAACGCTCGCCCGAAGCCTTTTTGCGCGGCTTTGCGCCATTCGGCAAATCCGCCGCCCCCGATTTTTCGGAGGCGGTCAAAAAATCCTTATTCGGCACGGCGCTGCCGCTGCTCACCGTTTTATCCTGTTTTTTGGCTCTCGGCGGCATATTTTCAGCTCCCTTTTCCTCAGCCGTTCTTCGCTTTCTTTGCGTTATCCGGCTCAATCAGCTCGTTTATGAACGCCTTGAACTCAAGCGCGCCCTTTGATTTCGGCGAATATGTGATAATGCACTCGCCGTGCGCAGGCGCTTCCGCAATCGAAACGCACGCGCTTATCTTCGTCTTGAAAATCGTCGTGTCAAGCTGCTTTGCAATCATCTGCGCAAGCTCCTCGACTTCTTTTGTCAGCGTAAAGCGGCTGTTATACTTGTTCAGAAGTATTCCGCGAACGCACAGCGACTTGTTGTAATAACGCTTAACCGCGAATATCGTCTGCTTTAGCTGCGCAATGCCCTGAAGCGACAAAATCTC
Organism: Ruminococcaceae bacterium UBA794; assembly: GCA_002304735.1. Classification (GTDB taxonomy): domain Bacteria; phylum Bacillota; class Clostridia; order Oscillospirales; family Ruminococcaceae; genus CAG-115. The sequence continues at coordinate 2,448 of DBIU01000021.1, forward strand.
GCAAAGCATCGGAATTACAAGCTCGTCCGAGGCAGTGTACGCGTTAATTGTCAGCACGGAAAGCGCCGGCGGCGTATCGAGAATAATGTAATCGTAGTCCTTTTTGATATAATTTAGCTGCTCGCGCAGAACGTACTCGCGCCCGACGCCCGTCATCTCAAGCTCAAGCCCCGACAGAAGTATGTTCGACGGCACAACGTCGCAGGTTTCCCCGTGAATTATCGCGTCGTCAATGTCGCAGTTATCCTTCAGCACGTCGTAAATCGTGTAGTTGTCCTCAACCTCGACTCCAAGGCTGAAGCTCAGATTTCCCTGCGGGTCGAGGTCGACCGCAAGCACCTTGTAACCCATCTCCGAAAGCCCGCCGCAAATCGCCGCGCAGGTTGTCGTCTTTCCGACGCCGCCTTTTTGATTTGTAACAGCAATTATTTTCGCCAAATTCGCTTTCCTCCGTGTTCCTAAACACCCGTGCGGCGCCCCCGCCTTTCAGCGGCACGGAACGCCGCACCTAAATTTCATCTGTCAGTTAGCCTGAAATCCCTCGGGGTCGTTGTATTCACCCGACTCGCTGTCCTCCGGCATATAGATATGATAGTTGGTCTTGCCGTTCTTCTTAACGAAGTACATTGCCGTATCGGAGAATGCGAGCAGCTCGTTAACGTCCTCGGTGTGCTGCGGGCAGTAGGAGATACCGATTGAAACTCTTACGTTAATCAGCGTTCCGTCGTCGGTCGTGAAGCCAACGTAAAGCTCGTCGATAATATCCATCGCAATCTGCTCGAGATTTGCGATATCCTCTTGATTTGTATAGCAGAGAACGAACTCGTCGCCGCCGAAGCGTCCCGCGAAGCCGCCGCGTCCGTCAACCTTCTTTCTGATGTTGTCCGCGACAAATCTGATTGCCTCATCGCCGGAGCTGTGACCATAGCGGTCGTTGATGAACTTAAAGTCGTCGACGTCGATAAACATTGTCGCAACCTTGTTCGGGCCTCTCCTCTCAAGCTCCTGCGAAAGCATTCTGATAAACGTGCTTCTGTTGTAGAGCTGCGAAAGGAAGTCAATCGAAGCACGCTCTGAAAGCTGCATCTCCGCCTTCTTCTCGTTATCAATATCGGTAAGTGCGCCGATAACGCGAAGCGGCTCGCCAACGCGGTCTGTTATGCAGTTTGCGCGGAACGAAACCCAAATGGGCGTTCCCGATTTAGTCATAAGATGATACTGCGTGCTGTAACCCTTCTGGTTTTTCAGCATCGTGCTTATATCGCGCTTATACTTATCCGCGTCCTCGGGAGTCATAAGGCTGTCGAGGAAACGTCCGTTGGAAAGCGTCGCGCCGTCCGCCTTAAGGTCGAACTTCTGAAGCATATTATCGGACATATACATAACTTCCTTGTGGAAATCCCACTCAAAGAGCATATTATCCGACAGCGAAGCAATCGTGCGATAACGGTCGCTGTTGATTTTCGCCTCGTCGAGGAAGTCGTTGAACAGCTTCTGAATTGCGCCAAGCTCGCTCTTTTCGTCCTTTTTCTTAACCTTGAAGCGCGTCGTGGAAATACCGTCCTCGTGGGTAATTCCGTCCATTGTTTTAAGCATCTCGTGCAAATTCTTAACAAATTTGCTTACGATAACCACGCCGAGCGCGCTCATAATTACGCCCGCAATCGCGAGAACAATCAGCGGAACAACCGGCGAAACAGCCGTGCCGAACTCGCCCGCGTCCGCAAGAGCAATCCATCTCCAGCTTGTAACGCCGGGGATTACTCCGCTTATGAAGCGATATTTTCCCGCGCTGCCGAGCACTCTGTTTTCGCCCGCCGCAGCGTCGACCTTATTTCCGAAAATCTCGCCGAGCTTGCCGGAAATAGCGCCGTCAAGCTGACCCGACTTTGTGCAGGCTCCGTCGCCCGCGAAGTTTATCATTCCGCCCTCTTTGTCGATAAGCGCCAAATTAGCCTTTCCGTTCAGGTATTTTCCCGAAAGAGCCTGCGAAACCGCGGTATCTGCGGAAGGTATTATTACAAGGCAAACATAGCCGACGGTCGTTCCGTCGTTGATTTCACGCGAAACGAAAAATCCGTCCGACTTATACTCGTTCCACGAAAGAAGCGGTGAAACCGAGCTTCCCGAAATTTCGTCCTTATGCTCGAAAGGACCCTTAACCGCGCCCGCAGCGGAAGTCACAACCGTTCCGTCCGCGTTAAGAATGAGCGCGTCCGCGACATCGGGCTTGCTCTCCGCAAACGACTTTATAATCTCGTCCGCGCCGCTTCCTCCGGTTTTCGCCGCTTCGGCAACCGCGCTCATTTCCGAGAGCGTCGCCGCGTCGCCGAGATAACCCGAGAAAACCGTCCCGACCGTTCCCGCCTTGGACATCGTTATTGTGTTAAATTCTTCCTGTCTGACGTCATTGCTGAAGCCATTCGCCGTAAGCACGCCTATTATTCCCAGCAAAATCGCGGGAACGAGCGCGAAAACTACAAGAACGACAATCAATCCGTACTTCATTGTGGATTTTTTCATTTTGCTTCCCCCTGAAATGAAATAATTATACCAAGCTATCGTCCCTCGCGGATTCTTTCCTCCGCTGTTCGGACTGAACTTTCATAATAAATCTGCCGATATAGTCCTCCTGAGCGCCCGTAAGACTCTCAAACAAGCACCCGTAGCCCTTAATGCTTCCGTCGTCGTTTCGCTGAACGCGCAGGATTTTCACCGACGTGTTAAGCGGGTTTTCGTCAAGCAAATCAACGTCCACGCACACCATATCGCCTTCCATAAACTCCTGCTCATCGCACGAGAAGAAAATTCCTCCCACGTTTATGTCAAGAACGCTGATTTCCGGCGGCTTGTCGAACTGCACCGTCGTATTGTTCCTCACATAAAACAGTGCGCGTCCCTTTTCGTTTATTTTAATCTTGAAGAAGCGCCGTCTTTCGCGAAGCACCTGTGTTTCGTTGTTTTTGAGAATAGTGATATTAAGCTGCGACTCCATCGACATCGTAACCATTCCGGTGTATTTCACGCGGTCGTTAGCCTTTGTAGTCGTCACCACCGATACAATATCTTTAATCCCAAACTTCGGAAGGTTTTTGCCCTTTACTATTACAATAGAGTCGTCGCCTTCCATATTTTTCGGAACAGTGAAGTTCTTTTCCGCGGACAGAAGCAGCTTCTCCTGTTCGTCGAACACCTCGACCTTAATTATTTTTCCGCCGAAAATCAAAAGCATCAAATCCTTCGTTTATGTAATTTATTGAGGATTTTGGGAAAACGCTCCCTCAATTGCAGAATTATCCGTTTACATTATACATTATTCACTATAATAAATCAAGTATAATCCGAAAATTTCTAAAATTTACACAGTTTTTGCAAGCATTTTTTGGTTATTTTTTCGGTAAAATCGGCAATTTTATTCGCCGAAAATCCCGAAAAGCGCTGCGATATCGGCGGGAAGCGCGCTCAAAAACTCGGCTGAATTGCCCGAAAACGGCTCTGTAAAGCGAAGCTTGCCGCAGTGGAGCGCGTGCC
>DBIU01000021.1:6069-8913 GCA_002304735.1 Ruminococcaceae bacterium UBA794
AGCCGATATGCGCGAAATGCACGCGGATTTGGTGGGTTCTGCCCGTTTTCAGCGTGATTTCGAGGAGCGTTCTGCCGTTTTTCACCAAAATCGGCTCGTAGAGCGTGACGGCTTGCGCGCCGTCCGAGCGCACCTCGCGGAGAATTATGCTGTTTTCTGCTCTTGCAATCGGCAGGTTAATCTCGCCGCCGCGCGTGATTTCGCCGCTCACAGCCGCGTAATAGCGCTTTTCGGCTGTTTTTGCAAGCGTAAGCGCCGCCGCAGCGTTCTTCGCGGCAAGGCAAAGCCCGGAAGTGTTGTTGTCGAGGCGATAGACGGGGCGGAACGCTCTGTCGGGATAAAGCGCCGCGAAAAAGTTTCCGAGCGTGCCTGTTCTGTGGTGAAGCGACGGGTGAACGGGAACTCCCGCGCCCTTGTCGAACACGACGTAATCCTCGTTTTCCGCGACGACGTGCGCGTTTACGGAAAAATCCGGCTCAAGCGGCTCGCCGTCCTCGGCAATCGCTGCGAAAACCTCATCTCCCGCATAAACGCGGTCAATCGTCCTTAGAATTTCGCCGCCGCGCGTAAGCCCGCCGTTCTTCTTCAAATCGGTCACTGAACGCTGCGAAAAACCGCGCTTTCTCAGAAAAACAAGCGCGGTAATTCCGTTTTCGTCGGCGTTTACGACAAGCCGAACGCTTCTCATTTCGTCAGCGCCAGCTTCTTCAGATAGCTGTTCTCGGTGAACGTGATTACATTCTGCATAAAAAGCACCTGCTCGTATTCGTCAAGGTTAATCACGCTGTCAAGCCCCGTGTTGACGTAGCGCATATCAATCATCGTTATTTTGGAGTAATGCTTCGACAAGAACGGCACGAGCGAGTGCGCGTAGCTGTCCTTGACGACGAGCAGCTTTTTGCCGTTATCAACGTCCGTGGTAATCTCGACGACAGGCGCGTTTTCGCCCGTAAACGAGGAATATTTATCCTTGACGTTCAGATAATCGCGGACATAAAGGCTGTCGTAAACGGTTTCTTTGCCGTTGTTTATGCTCTTGAGCGTAACCTTCGGCTCGCCGTTCGCGAGGGTGTAATAGTCCATCGAGTCCGCGGGAACGCCGCTGTCGAGCGTTTTCGAGTAGAGAGTGCCGCGGAAATCCGAGCTTACCGTTTCAACGTTGAACGAGTTCAGCCCATAAGCGCCGTAGCCGAGCGTTTTCGCCGCCGCGCAGTACGCGTAATAAGCGCCGAGGCTCGTCCAGTGGTGGTCGGTGCGGTAGTAAAGATATTCGTTCTTATGCTCCGAGAGGTAAGAAAGCGCGTCAATCGGCGCAATTCCTTCGAGCTGCGAATAGCACTTGTCGATAAAATCCTTTTCGCTTAGCAGTCCCGCGTAGCTTGGCAGCTTATCCTTGAAAAGCTCCTGCGCGGTCGGAACGAACATAAAGCTCATCTGCTTTTCGGGGAAGCGCTCCGCGAACTTGTTCATCGCGGCGATTGATTTCGCAACTTCCTCCTCGTCATACTCCTTAAAAGCCTGAATCATCCGGTTATCGACGGTATAAACGCCGTTTATCTCCTGTTTACCCGTGAGCTTTGAAATCGTGTTCGCGCCCTCGACCCACAAATCGCGCCCAACGAGATGGTCCGCGAAATAGGTTTCAAAGTCGTCCATAAAGCTCGCTTCCTTGCGCTCGGTTATATAATCCCACTTGATTGCGCCGAGAAAATCGCCGAAATTCTCCGCTTTCTTAAGCTTCGCCTCGTTTACAAGGCTCGGAAACTTCGCAAGAGAGCGATTTTCGTTCTCGCTGCGCTCCTGCTTCGGGAGAACGAGCGTCGAGATTGAAATTCCGAGTATAATGACCGAGAAAACGCCTATCATCAGCTTATCCGGCGTGAATTTGAATTTCTTCATACTGTCCTCCTTATCAGAAATTGAAGTAAAGGAACGGATTGTACGAGCTTGTCGCAATGAACGCGACGCTCGCGAGCATTACTCCGCCCTGAACGACGGGATAGCCGTATAAAACCCAGCTCGGCGCTTTTTCCTTGATTTTGAGCGAAAGGCGCTTGATGAGGTCCGTGCTTCCGATAATGCAAACCGCGAACATAATCCCATAGTTCACGAACGAATTTATCGCGAGATTGTCGATTGCGACGCCGTTTGCGCCGAACATCGCGCCGATATAGGCGAACACCTGCGAGAACATTTCGCCGAAATCTGTCGTGCCGGGAGTAACGCCGTCGAACATTATCCAGCCGAAAACTACCATAATAAACGTGTAAAGCCAGCTGAAAAACGCGGGAATTTTCGCGAGAATTTTCCCGAGGAACAGCCTCTCAAGCACAATCAGCACTCCGAAATACGCGCCCCAAAGCATAAAATTCCAAGAAGCGCCGTGCCATATTCCCGTAATCGTCCAGACGATAAGCAGGTTGATTATCGTGCGGGCGGCGCCTTTTCTGTTGCCGCCGAGCGGGATATAGACATAGCTCTTGAACCAAGCGCCAAGCGTTATATGCCAGCGCCGCCAAAATTCCGAAACGCTCTTTGAGAGGTAAGGATAATCGAAGTTTTCGGGGAAATTGAAGCCCATCATCTTTCCGAGTCCGATTGCCATATCCGAATAGCCCGAAAAATCGAAGTAAATCTGGAACGTGAACGCAAGGATACCGAGCCAAGCCGTGCCTGCGGAGAGCGTCGAGTATTCCATCGCCTTAATCTGCGTCCAGAGCGCGCCGATGTTGTTCGCGATAAGGACTTTCTTTCCAAGACCCGTGATAAAGCGGCAAATTCCGTCCGAAACGAGCTTTTCGGATATCGTTCTGTCGTCAAGCTCGTTCTGAACGTCCTCATAGC
>DBIU01000076.1:0-27630 GCA_002304735.1 Ruminococcaceae bacterium UBA794
GTCCAAGACCGAGCTTCGCCGCCATAACCGTGTTTATCCCGACGCCCGTTCCCACGGCGAGCGCAATCATAAGCAATTGCAGAGGATAGACAATCGAAAGCGCGGTTAAGCCCGAGTCCGAGTACTGCCCCACGAAAAGGCTGTCGATTATGTTGTAGAGCGCCTGTATAAGCTGCGCCGCCATAACGGGAGGCGCGATTTTAAGTAAAATTTTGCTGATTTTTTCAGTGCCGAAATAGTCGCTTTTTTGCTTGATTTTCTCCATTTTACACCCCAAAATGCGTTTTAATTATTTTGATTATATGATTATAATTCTTTTTTCGCTCTTTGTCAAGACGGTTTTCGACAAAATTTAATCGCTTTCTTAAGGCAGATTAAAACGCAAAACTCCCCTTATCGGGGAGTTCTGTTATTCAGCGCGTTTTCGTAATTCTAGACGTAGACTTGCTTGAAAAAACATTTCACTTCAATTCAACCACGGTAACTCCCGCTTCGCCCTCGCCGTATTCGCCCGCGCGGAAGCTTTTCACCGCGGGATTGCGCTTAAGCGCCTGCTGAACCGCCGCGCGAAGCGCACCCGTGCCTTTGCCGTGGATTATCACAATCTGCGAAAGCCCCGCCATAAGCGCACCGTCTATGAACCGTTCAACCTCGAGCACGCCCTCGTCGCCCATTTTCCCGCGGATATCAAGCTCCATACCGCCGCGCCGCGTCATATTCGACGAAACGCGCTTCTTGACGCTGCCCGCGGGCTTCTTTTCCAGCTTTTTCTCGATAAGACGGAGATTTTTCGCGGTTGTTTTCACCTTAACCGAGCCTGTCTGCACGAAACAAACGCCGTTCATATTCGGCACGGTAAGCAAAACGCCCTCGCGCGACGTGTCCGCAAGCCGAACGCTGTCGCCCTGCTTAAACGGGCGCGGCGGGATATAATCCTCGGTTTTGCGCTCGACGACGGGATTTGCCTCGTCGAACATCTTGTTAAGCGCGGAATTTGCGCGGGATTTCGCCTCCGAAATGCCCTTTCGGAGCGCTTCTCTGTCCTTCGTTTTCTTCAGCTCCTCAAGCTGATTGAGCAGAATATCCGACTGCGCGCGCGTCTGCTCGATAATCGAAATCGCTCTCCTGCGAGCGTTTTCAAGCTCCTTTTCCTTTTCCTGTTCAAGCGCGGAAAGCTTCTGTTTAAGCTCGCTTTCGGTCATTTTCGCGTTTCTCTCGGACGCGGCGACGCTCTCTTTAAGCTGTTCAAGCTCCTTGCGCGCGCTTTCAAGCCGGTCGATAACCTGCTCGAAGCGGCGGTTTTCAGTGCTGACAAGCTCCTCCGCGCGGGAAATAACCCTGCTCGGCATACCGAGCTTCTGCGATATCGCGAACGCGTTCGATTTGCCCGGAACGCCGACAATCAGCCTGTAGGTCGGCTTCAGCGTTTCCACGTCGAACTCGCAGCTTGCGTTCTCAACACCGTCCGTTTCAAGCGCGAACAGCTTCACCTCCTGATAATGCGTGGTCGCGAGAACCTTCGCCCCGACGTTTTTCAGCGAGGTGAGTATCGAAACCGCAAGCGCCGCGCCCTCCACAGGGTCAGTGCCGCTTCCAAGCTCGTCTATAAGCGCAAGCGAGCGCTCGCCCGCGTTATTGAGGATACCGATTACGTTCGTTATGTGCGAGGAGAACGTGGAAAGGCTCTGCTCGATGCTCTGTTCGTCGCCGATATCCACGAAAATCCTGTCGAACCAACCGACTACGCTCCCGTCGCCCGCGGGAATCATCAGCCCGCACATCGTCATAAGCGTGAGCAAGCCGACCGTCTTTATCGCAACCGTTTTGCCGCCCGTGTTCGGTCCCGTGATTATCAGACAGCTATATTTTTCGCCGATTTCAACGCTTATCGGAACAGCCGTATCGCGGTCGAGCAGCGGGTGCTTCGCGTTTTTCAGCACAACCTTCGGTTCTTCGGATAATTTCGGCGTAATCGCCTTCATTTTCGCGCCGAGATTTGCCTTGGCGAAGTACAGCTCGAGTATCTGCGACAATCTGAAATTCTCGGCAATCGCGGCTGCGTTTTCTCCGACTGCGGCGGATAATTCTCGCGTAATTCGCTCGATTTCAGCCTGCTCGCGCGCCTTTAATATGCGGATTTCGTTGTTCGCCTCGACAACGCTCATCGGCTCGATAAAGAACGTCTGACCCGTTGCGGACGTGTCGTGGACAAGACCCGGAACGTCGCTTTTATGCTCGCTTTTGACGGGGACAACGTACCTCCCGTCGCGCATCGTCACAACCGCGTCCTGCAAATAGCCGCGCGTCGTTCTGTTCTTCAGCATACCGTCGAGCTGCTCGCGTATCTGAAGCCCCTGACGCGTAATTCTCCTGCGGATTGAAGCAAGCTCCGCGCTTGCCGCGTCCGACATTTCCTCCTCGGAAACGATGCTCTCGGAAATGCGCTGTTCGAGCGATTTTATCGGCAATAATCCGCGAAAATACTCCGCAAGCGAGTTTTCCATATTCTCGCACTGCGAGTACCAATCGCACAAAACCGCCGTTTCCCGCAAAACCGAAGCCGCGTCAAGCAGCTCTCTGAACGAAAGCGCCGAGCCTGTTTCCGCGCGCTTCAGAGTGCCCGAAATTTCGGGGATTTTGCGGAAATGCGGAGTGCCGAATTTCGCCGAAAGCGTAAACGCGTCGTCGGTTTTTTGAAGCTCGCTCGAGATAACGTCAAAATCGCGCGCGGGCGTTATTTTAAGCGCTTTTTCGCGGCAAAAATCGCTTACGGTTTCATTCGCGAGAAGCTCGAGAATTTTGTCAAGCTCAAGTTTTTTGTAATATTTATTCATAAAAACCTCAATTATCGTGTAATTTTCTTGTAATATGAAAGCGTCGGGAAGCTCCGCTCAACGCGGCTCAGAAAGTAGCTTTCGCAGATTTCTCCGAGCTGTTTTGCAGCTTCTGCGCCGATGTTGAACCGAAACGCGCGGTCAAGCGGCGAGAAAACGATGTTCCTCATCGCGAAAAGCGTTTCGGGAAGCAGCTTCACGGCGTTATCCGCGCAAAAGCAATCCGCGCAAATCAGCTTCGCCTTGTCCGCGAGAAAAAACATTCCCTCGGCGCAGTCGTACTCGCCGCAATTGTCGCAGCACACCAAATTCGGCGCAAAGCCAAGCTCCCTGCTGTACCGCAGCTCAAACGCAGCTTTTACGAGCGAAAGCGGTCTGCCTTTCATTATCTCGTACAGCGCAATCGCGAAAAACCGCACAACGCTCTCCTGCGGCTGCTCGGACGGCGTGCAGTAGCGCACGCTCTGCGCAAAATACGAAGCGAGCGCGAGTTTTTCGATATCTTTGCCGATTTCGTGAAACGTAAACTTCGGTTTCGCCGAATTTACCGTATATCGCAGCTTGTTCTTGCAAAGAGAAAATGTTGAATACGCGAAAAGCGCCGCAGACGAGAGAATTGAGCTGTTTATCTTGTTCGCGCCGTGAGCCGAAGCCTCGATTATCCCCTGCTCGTCGGTCAGAATGTCGATAAATACGCTGTTTTCCCCGACTTCACGCCGCGAAATCACAATCCCGTCGTATGTTACAACCATCTTTTCTCCTCAAAATAAAACGCGCTCACGAGAGCGCGCTTCGATTATCTCATGTATTCACGCCAATCAAGGTCGCCGCGCTCCAACGCGTGTATCAGCGCCTCGGCTGTCGCAATGTTCGTGGCAATGGGTATATTATGCACATCGCACACGCGCATAATATTTATGTCGTTCGGCTCGTGCGACTTCATCGTCAGCGGGTCGCGGAAGAAAATAAGCAAATCAATCTCATTACAGCTTATCTCCGAAACCAACTGCTCGCCGCCGCCCTGCGAACCGCTCAAAAATCTCTTTATCTGAAGCCCCGTCGCTTCCGCAACAAGCTTTCCCGTCGTTCCCGTCGCGCAGAGATTATATTTGCTCAAAATTCCGCAGTATGCAATGCAGAACTGAACCATAAGCTCTTTTTTCGCGTCGTGAGCAATAAGAGCAATAGTCATCAATCTACCTCTCAGTCAATCTTAATCGTCAGCGGAATGTCCTGGCCGTCGATGCGCTTTGCAATCGCGGTGTAAGCCTTATAGCCGCCGCAGGTCGGAGGAAGCGCCTCGCCCTTCGCGCCGCATATCTTTATGTTTACGTCCTCGGGAACAACGCCGATAAGCGGTATTCCCACGCTGTCCATAACCTCGTCGAGGTCGTAGAGAATATCTTCGTCCTTGAAATTCGGGCTAACCTTATTTATGACAAGACGCTGATTTATGCAATTCTTGACGTACAGGAAGTCCGAAAGAATTGCGCCGTCGCGCACGCAGACCGTATCGGGAGTCGTTACCATCAAGATAAGCTCCGCCGCCTTAATTACGCTGAATACCGAGCTTCCGACGCCCGCCGTGTCGATTATGATGTAGTCGAAATGCTCGCGCATCTCCTCGCAAACGCCCATAATCTTCTCGGGATTGATGTCGATAAACGGGTTTCTCGTCGCGCAGACAAGATACAGGTTCTCAACGCGGTCAACCTTTGTCGTCGCCGTCAGAATATCAATCTTCCCCTCAAGGTATTCGCCGATATCGTGCTTTACCTTATCCTTTATTCCAAGCATAATGTCAAGGCAGCGCAGACCGAAGTCCAGCTCCACCAGAAGCGTCTTATGACCGAGTGTTGCAAGTCCGGTCGCGACGTTTGCCGACGTCGTGGACTTTCCTGTTCCGCCTTTTCCTGCTGTAACCGCTATAATCTGTGACATAATTTCCCCTCTCCGTCGGCGCAGATTTCGTCTTTTGCCGCCGACATAAAAATAAAATTATACCCTATTCTTATTTTAGCACAAAAATCCCAATATGAAAAGAGTTTTTTTATCATTCATCAAAATTTCGTTAATTTTGCGACATTTTTGACTGATTAATTGTGCAATTTTCACAAAGCCGTAAGCGGCTGACCGTCCTCGTCGTAATTTGTATTTATCGTCCCCGTCGCATATGCCTTGATGATATTCGCAGCCATAACTCTCGCAAACTCGCCGTGTTCGAGTATCACTCCGAACGCAATTTCGGGATTATCCGCAGGATAAAATCCCACGAGCGCCGAGTTGAACTGATATGCGTCGGGGTGTTCGTAATCGTCGGCTTCGGGAGTTCCCGTCTTTATCGCGACGTTTTCCTTTCCAACGCCGACGTAATCGAACGGATTAACCCAGCCCGCGCCGTCTATATAGAAGTAGTCCTGCGTTGAAGCGACAAGCTTCATTCCCTTGTGGATTGCCTCCATATATTTGTCCATTCCCGCCTCGCCAGAAAAATCCTCGCCCACGGAGGCGACTTTCTCGGTGAATTTTTCCGTGAAATCATAGTTATAGACGGACTTTACAACGTGCGGTTCAAGGCGGACTCCGCTGTTCGCGATTGTCATTGCCTGAGTTGCGAGGTGAAGCGGCGTAAGCAGCGTTTCCGACTGTCCGATGCCCGCCTGAACGATATTTCCCTCGTACCACTCCCAGCCGTTTTCCTCGAAAAGCTCCATAGACGTCATTCTGCCCTTGCTCATCGACAGGTCAAAGCCGATATCCTTTCCCACTCCATAGCGCCCCGCCCATTCCGCGAGCGCGTCAATTCCGAGCCTGCGCGCCGTTTCATAGAAGAAGATATTGCAGGAATATTTCAGCGCGTCCGAAACGTCGATTGCGCCGTGAACGCCGAGGCAGGTCGGCTTGAAGCCGCCATAATAAGTGTAAACTCCGCCGCAGGTTATCGTTGAATCCGTTGTAATAACGCGCTCGGCAAGTCCCGCGGTCGCGGTTATCGTCTTAAACGTCGAGCCGGGACGATAAGCGCCGTTAAGCGCACGGTTGAACACGGGAGAATACGGCTGATTAAGCACTTCTTCGTAATTTTCAACGTAATCGTTGAGGTTGTAGTTCGGAAAGCTCGCCATTCCCAGCACTCCGCCCGTTTTCACGTCAACCACGACGATTGTTCCCGCCTGACAGCCCTTTCCGCGCAGATTTGTGTCGTATTTCGAGGTGTAATGCGGGGAATTGAGGTATTTTATGTGATATTCAAGCAGCTCCTGAAGCAGCTTTTGGAAATCCGCATCAATCGTCAGCATAACGGATTTTCCCGCCACAGGCTCTTTCGTCACCTCGTCGCTTATCATCAAGCCGTCCGAGCCGCGCGTTATCGTGCGAGTGCCGCGCGTCCCGCGAAGCGTGCTTTCAAGCGCACTTTCAATGCCGCTCATACCGATTGTGTCGTTGATATTGTAGCCAGCAGACTTGAGTTCGTCGTATTCTTCAGCCGAAATCGCGCCGACAGTCCCGCGGAAATGCGCCGCGACGTCGCCGTTTACATATTCGCGCTCCCAGCTCTGCGTTATATCAACGCCCTCGAGCATTCCCGCAAGCTCTTTCAGCTCGGGAACAACGTCCTCTTTCACATCCGAAGCAAGCACGAAAACGTTCGCGTTCGAGAAGTTCTTCACGGTCATTTCATAGCGCACTCCCGCGATATAACGCCGCATCTGCTCGCCGTATTTCTCGTCAACGTTATATTTCTTATAGAGCTGAAAAACGCAGTCCTCGACGCTTGTATAGCTCGCGACTCCGAGCCTTTCCTTCATCTGCGAAACAGCCTCGGGGCGCTTTTCGTCAAAAGAATACGGCGCGGTTTTCGAGATAGGAAGGGAGTCGTTCCATTCCTGATTATTCTTGATAAGAACAGTCAGAACGCGGTAAATAATCTCGTTCTGTGTTTCCGCGACAAGGGACGAGCGCTGAAAATTAATGTTGAAAACAATTTTGTTGGTATTCAGAACCTTTCCGCTGCAATCGACAATCTGACCGCGTGCGGCGTCGATTTCCTGATTTGCCTTGTAGGTGCTTTTCGTCATTTCGAGGTATTTTTCACCATCGACAAGCTGCGTCCGCAAAAGACGTATCCCGCACATAAAAGCCGCCGCCACGACAAGCACGACAAGCGTCATCGTTCTGAGAATTGAAGATATTTTTGACATATATTTTACCTGTAAAACCGCCGATTATTCCGTTTCCTTGTTCTCCGAGTCCTCGGCGCTTCTCGCGGATTCCTCGAGCTTTCGCCGCTCATCGGGGCGAAGCTTCTTCACGATAAACGAAACAAGCAGATAAATCGGAACCGAAAAAAGTATTCCGCCGCCGTATGCCGGCAAAATCACGCTTACGAACGATATCCCGCACTGTGCGCCTTCCCAGACCCAATGCAGAAATACAAGGTCAAGGGCGCCGATTATCACGCAGACCGCCGCGTTCATCACGAAATGCGAAACCGCGTTCACCTTAACCCAAAACCTTGACAAAAGCGATATCACGGGGCAGGCGCAAAGCAGCCAAAGCGCGTAAAAGCCCGCGGCGGAGCTTGCGCTCGCCATATCAATCATCAGTCCGCAGACCGCGCCGAAAATCCCCGCGGCAAGGTCGCCCTCGAACATCGCGACGGCGGTTGCAAGCGGGATTATCGCAAGCGGACACCAGCCCCTTATCGGCGGATTGCACAAAAAAACGTACAGCGCAAGCAAAGCCGCCGAATACAGCGCCCACCTGAGTATTACGCGCGCCGCCGCCCTGCGCGACAACGCCTTTAGCCTTGTAACTTTTCTCATAGCTTACTCGTTTATCTCAAAGGGAATGCCCTTTCCGTCAAAATCCGTTATCACAAAAACGCTCGTTACGCCGAAAATATCCACTGCGGGCTTTATCAGCGCGTGCTTTGAAAGACCGTTCGGGTCGTCGTAAACCTCGACTACCGTTCCCACAAGCAAATCGTCCGGAAACAGCCCGCTTTTTCCCGAAGTGAAGATAATATCGCCCTCTTTGATATCCGCGTCGCGCAGAATATCGCTCATAAGGCAAAGCCCCTTTTTCGCGCTTTCGAGGTCGTTTTCGATAACTCCGGTCGCTTTCGTCCTCATCGTGAACACGCCGACGTTCACCTGCGGGCTGATTATCGTCGTCACTTTCGCGTAATTCCCCGCAATCGACGTAACCCGCCCGACAAGCCCTACCGCCGTCACCACGGGGTCGTTCAGCTCAAGCCCCGAATTTGTTCCCGCGTTTATCTTGAAGCCGCCGTAGAGGTCGTTTGCGTTTCTCTCGATGATATCGCACGGCTCGGAGAGTATGAAATCCTCGCTCTTTTCCTTCAATCCGAGCATCTCGCGGAGCTGCGCGTTTTCCTTAATCAGGTCCTCGTAGTCCATCGTATGCTTGTACATTTCGGTAAGCTTCGCGGAAAGCTCGTCGTTCGCGGCTTTGTAGGTATCCGCGTTCACAACCTTGTCGATAAAGCCCGAAACGCCGTCTGCGACCCAATTCGCGGCGGCGGTAAACGGATATGTGAGCGTGCTCAGTATTTTTTCGGGTCCCGACTGTATTCCCACGTTAACCGCAACGGACGTCATAAGCCCGAGCAGAAGCGCGGCAATACATATCAAAATCTTGAATTTAACGCTGTGAAAAAATTCTTTCATAGTAGAAATCTGAGTGTTATGTTATTAATGGTATCAATAGATTGTTTCGTCCTCGGAAAGAACGTCCTCGAGCTTGTCGATGTTCTCGAGAACCTTTCCCGTGCCGTCCGCAACGCAGTCGAGCGGTCTTTCGGCGATTTTCACAGGCATTCCCGTTTCATCGTGAATAAGCTTGTCAAGACCGCGCAGGAGAGCGCCGCCGCCCGCAAGCATAATTCCGCTTTCGATGATATCCGCGGCAAGCTCGGGCGGGCATTTTTCGAGAGTCGTCTTTATCGCGTCGATAACGTGAGAAAGCGGCTCGGAAAGCGCTTCTCTGACTTCCTCGCTTGTGATTGTGATATTCTCGGGCAAGCCGTTGAGCAAATTGCGTCCGCGAATGTCCATAACAGGCTCTTTGTCGTCCGTTTTCGCGGCGGAGCCTATTCCCGTCTTGATATTCTCGGCGGTTCTTTCGCCGATAAGCAGGTTATATTTCTTCTTGATATAATTGATGATAGCGGAATCGAACTCATCTCCCGCAACTCTTACGGAACGCGCGGTTACAATGCCCCCGAGCGAAATAATCGCAACCTCGCTCGTGCCGCCGCCGATATCGACAATCATACTTCCCATAGGCTCCGCAACGGGCAGTCCCGCGCCGATTGCCGCCGCCATAGGCTCCTCGATGATAGAAACGCGCTTCGCGCCCGCCTGCTGAGCGGCTTCCTTAACGGCTCTGCGCTCGACCTCGGTTACTCCGGACGGGATACAGATGATAACTCTCGCCTTTCCTCTGCCCTTGAGCGCCTTTTTGATGAACTGACCGAGCATAATCGACGTCATATCGAAATCCGCGATAACGCCGTCCTTAAGCGGTCTTACGGCGGTAATCGAGCCGGGAGTACGTCCGATAACGTCCTTTGCCTCCTGACCGACATAGCGCACCTGACCCGCCTTTTTGTCAACCGCGACAACAGACGGCTCGCGGATAATAATTCCCTTTCCTCTCATATAAACGAGCGTATTCGCCGTTCCGAGGTCTATTCCGATATCCTTGCTTACACCAAACATTTATTAATCCTCCGAATGTATAAAATATATAACAACGCATAACCTAGCCAATCAACGCCGGACAGGCGAGAAAGGTGCAGATGCTAGGAAGCGGTGTTTCGGCTAGGCTTTGTGCCTGCCGAAATTCCGCTGACAACGCAGATGTGCCTTTATCGACAGTCCGATTATATTATAGCATTATTTTGTTCGCGTTACAATATATTATTTATCATAATTTTTACATTTTTACACAAACTTTTTTGTGATTTTAACCAAATCGCAGCAAAAGAAAGCGGCAGCCGAAACCGACCGCCGCTTTTTGGTTATTTTGCCGTAATCAAGATTTTGGTGTGTCGCACTTTTCGCAGTATTTTCGAGTGCCGAAATTAGAATATCCGCAAGTAGGGCATTTCCAATAATCCGACGCCTGACTTGCCGCTAAAAGGGACGCTTTGCCGTTCGATGCCTCGCTTGACGAAGTTGAACCCGGAATGCTGAGGGTTTGAGCGCCGTTTCTCGACATTGTTTCAAGAAGCTCGCGACTTCTTCTGATGTTTTCAGACTTTTCCACAGACATACCGAAAGCCGAAAAAATAATCAAAGTCGCAATCCAGCCGCCCAGCATAACCAAAAATTCCCAGCCCTTGACCGAGGTGCCGAAAACTATTGACAAAACAAAGCCGGCAACAATCCCAATCCACAAAACTACCTTGCTGATTTTCGTAAACATATAATTTCCTCCCAAAAAATGTAAAAATTTGTCGGTTTTTTCAACCTTAATTCGATTATAGCACATTTTTTCGGAAAAGTCAATGCTATATTAACTATTTTATCCAATTATTATATTATGTTGTTTTTGTTAATATAATAACTTAAAATAGAAGCAGGTGATGAAAATGGAAAATAAATTCTTTAAATACGGGGAACGTCTGCGCGCTTTGCGCAAGGAGCGCGGTTTATCCCAAGAGGAAGTCGCTCTGCGGGCGGAGATAACGCCGTCTTATTACGGACAGCTTGAACGCGGAACGGCAAATCCCACGGTTTCCATACTTGAAAAAATATGCGATGTTATGGGATTTTCAATAAGTGATATATTTACTGAAACAAACACAAATCTGCTTGGAATTGACGCGCTCTCAATGCAGATTCTCCAACAGCTTCACGGAAAATCCGAGCGTGAAAAGGAGATTGCGCTGTCCTTGATAAAGACCGCGTTTAATCTGCAAAAATAAGTGTACAAAAAAATCCCCTGCCGTAAAGCAGAGGATTTTCGTTTTATTTATCGAAGCCCTTAATTACTTGTTCTTTTCAACCATTTCCTTGGTATCTCTTGCGATAAGAAGCTCCTCGTTCGTCGGAACAATCCAGACCTCGACCTTGCTGTCGGGGGCGGAAATCTTCGCAAGCTTGCCGCGCAGACCCGCGTTCGCCTTTTCATCAAGCTTAATTCCGAGGAAGTCCATATTCGCGCATACATCGGCGCGCAAGTCGTCGGAATTTTCGCCGATACCGCCCGTGAAAATAACCGCGTCAAGTCCGTTCATAATCGCAGCGTACGAACCGATGTACTTCTTAATCTCATAACGGAGCATTTCGCCCGCAAGCTTCGCTTTCTTGTCGCCGTGTTCCGCGGCAGCGGTAATATCGCGGTTGTCCGAAGAAATTCCGGAAATTCCGAGGAAGCCCGACTTCTTGTTGAGGTAATCGCTCATCTCGGAAGCGGAGAGATGAAGCTTGTTTTCGATAAACGTAACCGCGGACGGGTCGACGCAGCCCGAGCGCGTTCCCATAATAACGCCGTCGAGAGGCGTGAAGCCCATCGAGGTATCAATCGACTTGCCGCCTTCAATCGCGGTGATTGACGAACCGTTTCCGAGGTGGCAGGAAACAATCTTGAGGTCCTTTACGTCCTTGCCCATAGCGTCCGCAAGCGCCTGTGAAACAAATCTGTGAGAAGTGCCGTGGAAGCCGTACTTTCTGACGTGATACTTCTCATAGCACTCGTACGGCATACCGAACATATAAGCCTTTTCGGGCATCGTCTGGTGAAACGCGGTGTCGAAAACGACAACCTGAGGCGTGCCGGGAGTGATAACCTTCTTGCAGGCTCTGAGCGCGAGCGCGTGCGGGTGGTTATGTACGGGAGCAAGCTCCGCGAGGTCGTCGATTTGCTGAATAACGTCGTCGTCAACGAGAGTCGTCTTGCTGAAGCGCTCCGCGCCCTGTACTATTCTGTGTCCTACCGCGGCGATTTCGCTCATAGAACCGATAACGGCAGCCTCGCCCGTCGTGAGAACCTCGACAAGCTTCTCGAAAGCCTCGGTGTGGGTCGGGAAATCGCAGTCGATATCAACCGTTCTTCCGTCGAAAGCGGTGTGCTTTATGTGTCCGCCGATGCCGATGCGGTCGCAGTTTCCCTTTGCAATAACGCTCTCGTCGTCCATATCGAGAAGCTGATATTTAAGCGAAGAGCTTCCCGCGTTGATTACCAGAATTTTCATCTTAACATTTTTCCTTTCATAATCCGTTTTTTTGCATTAAAAGCAAATACCAAATATTATTTTAGAACATTTCGTGAAAAAAATCAAGTATTTTTCCGAAAATTTATAAAAATTTATTGATTTTGTTGGGAAAATGTTGTAAAATAGTAAAAAGATAATTATGTTTCGGCAATCCCGTTCCCTCGGAGGTGTATTTATGAAAATCGCCGCTGTTATAAGCGAGTACAACCCATTTCATTTCGGTCACAAATATCTGCTCGACGAAACGCGAAAAGCGGGCGCAACCCACATTGTAAGCGTTATGAGCGGCAATTTCGTTCAGCGCGGCGATTTTGCGATATTCGACAAGTATTCGCGTGCCAAAACCGCTCTGGAAAACGGCTCGGACCTTGTGATAGAGCTGCCCGCGAGATATTCGCTGATGTCGGCGGAGGGCTTTGCGAGGGGCGCTGTGAGCTTGATTACCGCGCTGGGCTGCGTCAATATGCTCTCGTTCGGGAGCGAAAGCGGCGATGTTTCCGCGCTGAAAGAGGCTTCGGGAGCAATCGAATACTGCGTTAAAAGCGACAAATTCGACCTTATGATAAAGCGCGGAAAAAGCTATCCCGCGGCGCTTCAGGACGCGCTTCGGGAGTATTACACGCCCGATGTTTCCGAGGTTGTCGCTTCTCCGAATAATACTCTTGCGATTGAGTATCTCGGCGCGCTCGACGATATCGGAAGCCGCATTGAGCCGTTCACCGTGAAGCGCGAGGGCGCGGGCCACGACGAGGATAACGACGGCGTTTTCGCCTCCGGTTCATCGATTAGAAAGAAAATTCTCGCGGGAGAGGATTATTCCGCGTTCGCGCCTGTTCTGAACGAGCCGAGCGCCGATATTCGCCGCCTTGAACGCGCAATTCTCGCGAAGCTGAGAACGATGCGCAAAGACGATTTCGACCAAATCTTCGACTGTGCGAACGGGCTTGGCGAACGGCTTTTCAAGGCGGTCAGAAAGGCGGGAAGCTTCGAGGAGCTGCTTTTCCTCGCGAAAACGAAGCGTTATACTCTCGCGAGGATTAGAAGGGCTTCGCTGTGCGGTTTTCTCGGCATTACAAAGTCGATTTCCGCCGAACCGCCCGCTTATATCCACATTCTCGGAATGAACGCGCGCGGACGTGAAATTCTCGCGGCGGCGAACCCGCAAATTCCCGCTGATACATCTCTCAAAGCGCTTTCGCAGACTTCCCGCGCCGCTCTCAGACAGGCTAATTTTGAAGCAAGGCTCGGCGATATCTACTCGCTTGCGTTTGAACAGCCGAGAGCCTGCGGCTGCGATTTCACGGCAAAGCCCGTTATTTTGGAGTGAAAAACGGCATAAATTCTACCAAGGGGGGCGGTTTTACGGGACTTTACGAGCAGCTTCGAGAAAAGCACAAAACCTTTGTTTACTATGATTACACGCTTGAAAACGGCGTTCTTACCTATCATTTCGGCATTGACGGCTATGATTTTTACCCGACCTGGACGTTTCCGTTCGAGCTTGAAAAGCTTGATTACGACCGCGAACAGGCGGACAGAATTATGTTCTCGCTCGGAATGGCGGAGCTTGTTTCCTACTGGAAATGCTGCTGTGCGCCGAAGGTTGAAATTCGCTGCGGCGGGCTTTCCGAAAAGCAGAAAAACTGGTGGAAAAAGCTCTATTTCAACGGTCTTGGCGAGTTTTTTTACCGCAACGGAACAGACGCGGATTTCGACGGCTTTATGACAATCGAAGCGCCCGCGCCGCTCCCCGAAAAGCGCTTCAAGCCGCGGCTTTCGGGTGCGCTTGTGCCTGTCGGCGGCGGCAAGGACAGCGCGGTTACGCTTGAGCTGCTGAAAAAAGCGGGCGAGGACGTCACGCCGTTCGCGATTAACGGAAGAAAAGCGATTTACGGCTGTATAGAAGCCGCGGGGATTGCTCCCGAAAAGAGCGTTATCTTCAAGCGGACAATCGACAAAACGCTTCTCTCGCTCAACAAAGCGGGCTATCTCAACGGTCACACGCCGTTTTCAGCCGTCGTTGCGTTTTCGGCGGTATTGTGCGGCTGTTTTCTCGGGAAAAAATACGCGGTGCTCTCGAACGAAAGCAGCGCGAACGAAACCTACGTCGACGGGAAAAACGTCAATCATCAATACAGCAAATCAACCGAATTTGAGCGCGATTTCCGCGAATACTGCAAGGACGCTTTTTCCGACTGTACCGAGTATTTCAGCCTGTTAAGACCGCTTTCCGAGTGGCAGATTGCGCGCGAATTTGTGAAATATCCGCGATATTTTCCTGTTTTTCAGAGCTGCAACCTCGGCGGGAAAACCGATATCTGGTGCTGTAACTGCGCGAAATGCCTATATGTGTATATTTTGCTCGCGGCTTTCCTCGACGACAGCGCGCTTTTCGGGATTTTCGGCTGCGATATGCTGCAAAAAACCGAGCTTTCGGATATGTTCGACGGGCTTATGCTCGACGGCGAGGATAAGCCGTTCGAGTGCGTCGGCACGAAAAACGAGGTCCGCTTGGCGCTTGCAATGGCGCTCGAAAAAAGGCGCGTCAGCCCGCCGCCGCTGCTTAAGCGGTTTGCGGAGAAATTTCCCGATTATAAGCCCGCAGAGCTTTCGGGCTTCTTCGACAGGGACAACTTCGTTCCCGAAAAATTCTTACCTTATGTGGAGATGACTGCTTTATGAATTACGACGTTCTCAAACCCATTTTCAAAGACAAAAGAGCCGTTGTTTTGGGGCTTGGACGCGAGGGAAAATGCTGGCTCGACATTATCCGCGGGCTTTCCTGCTGCCGTGAAATCGCAGTTGCCGATATGAACCCGCTGGAGCTTGAAATCCGCGACGTAACGCCTGTTTCGGGCGACAATTATCTCGAAATCTGCAAGGAATACGACATCATTCTTCAATCGCCCGGCGTTATTATCAAGGACGCTTACGACGACGATACAAAGGATAAAATCCTGTCGCAGACAGAGCTTCTGATGCGGCTTCACCCGTGCAAAATCATCGGAGTTACCGGCACGAAGGGCAAGTCCACGACAGCTTCGCTTATCTATCACTTCCTCAAAAGCTGCGGAATAAAGACTATGCTCATCGGAAATATTGGCGTGCCGCCGCTCAGACGGCTTGAGGAGATGACTCCCGATACCGTCGCGGTATGCGAAATGAGCTGCCATCAGCTTGAATTTGTGCGCCATTCGCCCGATATCGCGGTTTTGCTCAACATTTTCCCCGAGCATCTCGACCACTATGTTTCATTTGACGCTTACGCAGCGGCGAAGCGCAATATAGTGCGGTTTCAGACAAACGAGCAGCTTGCTTTCGTTAACCGCGAGCTGCTTCCCGCGGAAACGGCGGCTAATCTCAAAACGCTTTCCTACGGAAGCGAAGCCGATATTTGGACGGACGGAACGGATATTTTTATGTACGGCGAGAAAATTCCCGCCGAGAATATCACAACGCTTCTGCGCGGAAAACACAATCTCTACAATATCGCGGCGGCGCTTGCGGCGGCAGTCGCGGCGGGCGCGGACAAGGAAACCTGCCTGAAGTCGCTCGGCGCGTTCAAGGGACTTGAGCACAGGCTTGAATACGTCGCAACAAAAAACGGCGTGGAGTACATCAACGACAGCATAAGCACCGTTCCCGAGGCGACAATCGCCGCCGTTAACGCGTTTGACGGCACGGACTGCCTTATTCTCGGCGGAATGGACAGAGGTATTCCGTATGACGAACTCGGCGATTTCCTCAACACGGGCGCGGTCGAGAACGTAATTCTGCTCCCCGACAGCGGACGGAGAATAGCCCGCCTTATCACAAACACGCACGTTAACGTGATAAACGCGGCGGATATGGAGGAAGCCGTCAAATTCGCTTCACGATGCGCGAAAACGAGAGTTATCCTCTCGCCCGCCGCCGCAAGCTACGGCTTTTACCGCAATTTCGAGGAGCGCGGCAGAGATTTCAAGCGGCTTGTAAACGAGCTTTAATATGGGAAAGCGCCATAAAAAGGCGCTTTTTCCGTCAATCAATGTATTTTTGTTAAAATTTATCGCGTCACACAATATCTTGTGAAAAAGCCGCCCTCAGCCATATATAACAGGCGGCGTTTTACCATTATTTTCTTATGAGGCAGAAACGCCTTGTGTATTTTGTAAGAAAAATCAATTATTAAGACGCAAATTTTGTATAAGCTTACAAATATTGTCTGAAAAGTACATTTCTGTCGAAAACATCAATAGAAATTAATTGCTTTTTCAATTATAATAGGATAAGGACTGTGTTGTCCGTTTTGGCTTGGAGCAAAATAAAAGCAAAAGTCATACGAGGAGCAATCAATGAGCTTAGAGTTAACCGCCGAACAGCTTTATAAGGATTACAAAAACAAAGTGTTCGGATACATATTTAATAGAATACATAATCACGCGGACGCGGAGGATTTGACTTCCGAGGTTTTCACAAAGGTTGTTTCGCATTTCGACAGCTTCGACCCCGAAAAGGCTTCGCCGTCAACGTGGATTTTCGTTATCACGAGAAATACGCTTATCGAGCATTTCAGAAAACAGCGCGTTACCGAGGATATCGAGGAGCTTCAAATCCCGGTCGAGGACGAGCCGGTCGATAAGCTTGTTATGGAGGAACGGCAGGAAATTCTCGCGAAAGCGCTTACGGAGCTGCCCGAGAAGATGCGGGATATTATCGTCGCGCGGTATTATCACGGGTTTAGATTTGCAAAAATCGGCGAAATGATGGATATGTCCGAAGCGAACGCAAGAGTTACGCACCTGCGCGCGCTTGCGAAGCTGAAAGAAATTCTCGAAAAAATCTCATAAATTTGTTACGAAAAGCCGAACTGTTCGTATAAACAGGTGAAAGCAATAACACAGGACATTTCGGGAGGGAATTATGGCGAACACAAAAGCATTTAACGATATTCTTCACGCGGCGGTTGCGACCGCTGCGGTTAACACGCCGGATTGGCTTGAATATTACGACGCGAGGACGCAGGAGATTAAATTCGAGGACCCGAACAGGTTTATGGATACGCTCGCGGAAAGGTTTGTCGAGAACAAGTTTCTGGACGCCGATACCTCAAAGACTGACGGCAAGGCTACCGCGACGCGCGCGGCGGGATATGCTCTGAAAATCGTAAACAGCATTTACGCGGCGGAGAGAATAAAGGAAAATATCGACGATATATTCGGACGGGAAGAAAATATTGCGAGGCTTGAAGCGCAGGGATATTCTACCGACGAACAGAAAAACGCGCTTAAACAGCAGATGAAGGATTACGTCGACGATAAGCTCGGTCTTAATCCGACAAGAGTCGAAGCAATACCGTTTATCGAGAAAATGAGAGGGCGCTATCACGAATATGAGCGCGATTATAAGGACGTCGACAAGGATTTGTTCCTCACGGAAAGCTGCGCGTTTATCTATTCTTTTATGGGCAAGCTCGCGGAAAAGGACAGCGCCGCCGAAGCCCTCGCCGAAGCGCAGAAGGAAGCCTCGGAAAGCCGTATGGTAAGCTATGTATCAACGGACCTCGCGCTCGGTATCGGCAAATTGTCGCCCGTTCTCAAGGACGAGATGGAAATTACTCCGGAAAATATACAGGAATTCCGCGCGTATTTCGGAAACGGAATTAAGGTTAAGCCGTCCGAGTTCCTCGAACACGCGAAAACCGGAAATTTCACGAACGAGGATAAAATCTGGGCGAGCGACGTTTACAACAATATCTGCAACAATATAATCATATCTATGGCGGTTGACGGCAATAACGTCGATATGGTTGACCCGATTAAGCCGAAGGATTTTAGGGTCGACGGAAAGCCGCTGTTTAACGAGGACACGCACGGAAAGGGTCCGCTTCCGATTGATTTCGTCTGCGACGTCGTTCAGCGTGCGCTTAACGGCGAAAATGTTTCGGTCGTAAATCCCGAAACGCAGAAAAATATCGCTCTTAAGCCGAAATTATGCGAAAATCCCGAGCCCAAGAGCTTTTGGCAGAAAATCTGCGAGTTCTTCGAGAGTTTGCTGGGTATAGGCGAGAAATATAATGTTGCCGAGATTGAAAACAAGATTGCGGAGAAATCCGACAAGAACAAGGCGATGCGCGATAAAATCAGCTTTAACGAGCTTGTCGGCAATAACGACATAACAAAGCTCGCGCCTACGAAGGAATCCCCTGAGAACACGAAAGACCTGAGCAAGAAAGCGCCGTCTTTGAGCGTCTGACGCGGATTGCGTAAAACGCGCGGAAAACAGGAAGAAATTACACAGCAATTGGGGTGGTGAAAATGCAGTTTACCGAAAAGCGGATAGCCGAAACGTTCGATTACGCCCGCTTTGAGCCATCGAAAGGTATGGAAAAAATAATCGCAGCGTTCGCCGAAAAGTTTATGACGGCTCAAAAAGCGCCGCGCGAAAAATTAAGCTTCAGCGAGCTTTCGGGTGAAACCGCTGAAAAAACCACAAAGCAGCCTAAAAAGAGCTTATCGAAAAATCTTGAAAAGAAAAACGAAAATTCGCTCTGAAAGCTGTTACAAAATTCGGAAAAGTTGGTATAAACCAATGAAAATAATAACCGCCTCGGCGGAAATAAAAGGAGATTTTTATTATGAACAATTTTTTGATGCTTCTTGCGGCTTCGGGAACGGATAACCCGTTTGAGAAGATGACAAACCCCATCGTTGACCTTCTCGATATGATTTTGACGCCCGCGCTCGCAATCGTCGGCGCTCTCGGCGCAATCTTCTGCGTAATCCTCGGCGTTAAGTTCGCAAAGGCTGAAGAGCCTCAGGACAGAGAAAAGGCAAAGCACGGCCTCAGAAACGCAATCATCGGCTTCGTACTTATCTTCGTACTGCTCGTAGGTCTTAAAATCGGACTTCCCGCAATGCAGGAATGGGCGGCAGGCGCAGCTACTTCATCTACCTCCGCTTAAGAAAAAACAGCAAATATTGTATCCTTGCCGCTCGTCCGAAGCAACGGAACAGAGATGTTTCGGCGCGTTTGGGCGAGCGGCAAAGAGTTGTTTTAACGAGGCGAAACGCTTCGAGGCATTTTTCAAGGGAGAACGGCATTGAAAAAGAAAAAGCATAGAAAAAATCCCGATTTGCAGGAAATTGCAGAAGAAATCGAGGTTGAAGCCGAGCTTGACGACAGCTGCGAGGCGGCTTTCAAGGAAAAAGAAAAGCGCGAGAAAAAGCGCCGAATAATCATCGACAGAAACTCGAGAAAATACATAATTATCACTTCAATTTTGACGGCAATCGGACTTTACTGCGGTTTTTACTTCTTCCCGCAGATGTTCTTCATCATCTTCTCGGACGAAGCGCTTCATAACAGCGGAACTCTTAAGCTGCTCTGCGCTATGATGGGATTTTTTGTGTACTTTTTCTATCTCGTCAACCATTACCTCAGGAAAAAGAAGAAACACCCCGAATGTGAAACCGTTCCGGATATGCTCGAGTTTCACCCGCGTTCAACCAAAAGAAAGCCCGCGCTGCTTTGTTTGATTTCGGGAATTTGCATTAATTTGTCAACGTCGGCGCTGCTTGCGGTGCTTCCGCTTCCCGACAGCGTTATCGGAGATTACAGCGGCGGCACGGAAACGCTTCTTTATACTGATAATATCGCGCTGAGCCTTGTGTATATCGTCATTATCGCGCCGCTTTGCGAGGAAATGATGTTCAGAGGATTTCTTCTGCACTCGCTCGAACGCGCGTTCCCCGAAAAGGCGGTGGTAATCGTCGTTACGGTGGCGTTCGCCGTCCCGCATATCAATCCGCTTTGGATTATCGTCGCGCTGCTAAGCGGCTTCCTGCTTACTCTTATGAGGGTAAGATACAACAACCTCGTATACTCGCTTTTTATGCACGTCGGGTTCAATCTCGCGACGGTGCCGATGCTTTTGCTGATGAATACGCAGGCTTATACCGTGCTTTTCGACAATATAATCGCGGAGCTGATTTACCTCGTTTTCGGCGGTCTGACGGCGTTCTTCTGCGTAAAAACGCTGCTCGCGGACGCAAAAGCCGAGAAATTATCTGAAACGTAATCGGGAGGATTAATTATGAATCTCAAGAAAATATACAGCACAGTCGCTATCGCGCTTGTGGCGCTGTTCTTCTGCTCGTATCTCGCAGGAGCGCTTTTGGAACACCTCACGCCCGCTATTAAGGCAGGCGACGTCGGCGTTTTCCTCGACCCGTCCGTGCTGCTTCACCCGATTAACTACCTGTACGGACTTATCGTGCTTGTCGTTATCATTGTGCTTTACGCGGCAACGCGGCCAGACAGCTTCGCGCGTACAAGAAAAAGCCTTCTCGGCGCGAACAAGAAAAATACCGTCACAGACTCCGCTCTCGAAAATTCGCGCTTTATGACCGATAAGGAACGCGATTTTAACTTCGCGCCATACGAGTTTTCAAAACTCGGCGAGTCGAAAAAGGACGGTATCCCCGTAAGAGCGTGGTACGACAAGAAGGGACTTCACGTTAACCTCGCTTCGCCTATGCACGGTCTAATCATAGGCGCTACGGGTTCCGGTAAAACGACGACTTTCATTAACCCGATGATTCAAATTCTCGCGAAATCCGGCGCAGGCTCGTCGATGATTTGCACGGACCCCAAGGGCGAGCTGTTTCAGATGCACAGCAAATTCTTGCAGGAGCGCGGATATAAGGTAATGGTGCTTGACCTGCGCGACCCGTATTCTTCGTTCCGCTGGAATCCGCTCAGCGACCTCTACGACCGCTATCAGGACTACGTTAACACGGGAAACGAGATTTACCGCAGAAACGACGACGCAGGCTCCTCGGGACTTGAGCTTGTTAATCCCGCCGAGCTTTATACGGACGAATGGTACGAATACGAGGGCAAGGCCTATGCAATAAGAAAAGAGCTTATCGCCGTAATCAAGGTTCAGCGCCAGAAGATTTACGACGAGGTTTACGAGGATTTGAACGACCTTGTAAGCGTTATCTGCCCGATTGAAAGCCAAGACGACCCCGTTTGGGAAAAGGGCGCGCGCTCGATTATTATGGCGACTATAATCGCGATGCTCGAGGACAGTGAAAATCCCGAGCTTGGTATGACCAAGGAAAAGTTCAACTTCTTTAACGTAAACAAGGCGCTCGGAAACTCCGACAACAACTTCGAGGCGCTCAGAAATTATTTCTACGGAAGAAACGTGCTTTCAAAGGCGGTTACGCTCAGCAAGCAGGTTCTCTCCGCCGCCGAAAACACCCTTGCAAGCTATATGTCAATCGCTTTCGACAAGCTTTCAATCTTCAACGACGAGGGTATCTGCTCGCTTACCTCGAACACCGATATCGACCCGCAGATTTTCGCGGACGAAAAAACCGCGCTGTTCCTCAAAATCCCCGATGAAAAGGATACCCGCCACACGCTTGCGGCTGCGTTTATACTCTGCATCTACAAGGCGCTTATCAAAAAGGCTTCCACAAGAGAGGATTTGTCGCTTCCGAGAAACGTTTACTTCATTCTCGACGAGTTCGGAAATATGCCGAAAATCGACAAGTTCGACAAGATGATTACAGTCGGACGTTCAAGAAAAATCTGGTTCAATATGGTCGTTCAGTCCTACGCGCAGCTCGATAACGTATACGGCAAGACAGTCGGCGATATCGTGAAATCAAACTGCGGTATGAAAATGTTTATCGGCTCGAACGATATCGAAACCTGCAAGGAATTTTCCGAGCTTTGCGGAAACTGCACGGTTTCCACGACAAGCGTTTCGCGCTCGATGGGCACGAAAGAAGGCGAGGCGAACTACAACACCTCAATTCAGACGCGCCCGCTTATTTATCCCTCCGAGCTTCAGAAAATCAACAACAAAACCGATACGGGAAACGCCATTATCGTTACGTTCGGCAACTATCCGCTTAAAACGAAATTCACGCCGAGCTATCGCTGTGATTTGTATGAGTTCGGCACGATGGATTTGTCGGAAGTCAGAAGCAACGCGTTCTTCCCCGACGAGGTTTACTACGACCTTACCGAAAGAAACGAAAAGGTTCTGGGTCCTGCTGAAAAATAATCCCGAAAGGATAACGGTATGCTGAAAAAAATCTTGGCTGCGGCGCTTGCCTGCGCTGTTCTCGGAACAACTCCGCTTTCAGCGGCAGCCGCGTCCTCAGATAATTCCTCCGCGCAGTCCGAGGAAAATTCTTCAATAAACTACATACACTCGGAGATTGCCGAGAGAAGTATTCCCTCATACGGTCTTTACGAGGAAATAATCGCAAATCAAGTCGTTTTTTACAGCAACGTCAAAAACGGCGATATTATCGAATATGCCGTAAGCCTTGATTTGCCCGAAACCATTTCCGTTTCCGCGGAAAAGGACGGAAAAAAGGTAAATTACACCCCGGGAGAGCTTTTTGAAGCGCCCGGACGATATACGCTCACGCTTACGGTCGAGGGAAAAGACCTGCTCGGCGGCGGCGAAAACG
Organism: Ruminococcaceae bacterium UBA794; assembly: GCA_002304735.1. Classification (GTDB taxonomy): domain Bacteria; phylum Bacillota; class Clostridia; order Oscillospirales; family Ruminococcaceae; genus CAG-115. The sequence goes on from DBIU01000076.1 coordinate 22,560, forward strand.
ACGTTTACTATGGGCTGTTTAGGTTCTGGATTATGGAAAGCTCGGAAAGCGACCCCGACGGCGATAATTCCGACGACTCGGATTATTCCGACGACGAAAGCTCCGACTATTCCGATGAAAGCTCCGATTCAAGCGATTTCAGCTCGGATATCGACGGCGACTCGTCTTCGGACGAATCGGGAAATACCGATGACCCTCAAAATCCCGACGACCCCGCTTCGGAAACAGGCAAGCTGCTTCCCGAAACGGACAAAGCAGCGGGGCTTTCGCAATATCTTGTTGACAAGAAAATCCGCGCTGTTACCGATAGGGGAACGGAGTTTTTCTGCAATATCCCCGCAGGTATGACTACCACAAACGTCGTTCAGCTCGAGCTTCCGGATACCGCGGAGTATAAGATGCTGATAAACGGCGAAGAAAGCGCGAATTTCGAGTTCAACAAGTCAATCTCCGCGCGCGGCGAATATAAGCTTTTGATTATCGACGGCGACAGCGAAAACCCCTCGGAATTTTCGTTTACCGTTATCGGAAAAAATATCAACAAAATTACGCAGTTCAGCGTTCCGAACGGCTGCCGCATTGCAGAAGCAAAGTTTAACAAAACCGCAATCCGCGCGAACGGAAATACCGTCGACCTCGGCGAGGACGGAACGTACAGCTTTGACGTTTACTGCGGAGAATACCTTATGGAGGAAAGCTTTACGCTCGACAACACTCCGCCCGAATTTATCGTAAACGGTATTGACGAGAACGGAAAAGCGCAGGACGGAAAGGTTTTCATCGAGCTTGTTTCGGACGATATCGAGGATTACGCTGTTTACCTCAACACAAAGCCTTATAAAAAGACGCTTGAGCTGACGGAAGCGGGAAAATACGGAATTATCGTTTACGATAAAGCGGGAAACAGCTCGAAAACGGAATTTGAGATTATTTATCATATGAACAGTATGGCGATTATCGCCGTAATCCTCGCAGGCGCGCTTGTCGCTGCGGGAATTGTGTTCTTCATCGTCACAAGAAAGAAATTCAGCATAAGATAACGCTGATTTAACAAAAAAACGGGAGGTGAACAGAATGACGCCGGTTTTGCTTGACGTTCTCGGCTGGGCGACAAACGTTACAGAGTCGCTTATGGACGCTCTGAGCTGGGCTTTCGGGCTTTTTTCAACGCTGATTACATATCTGTTCAACTTCCTGTTCACCATTATCGTTCAGGGCGCGGGACTGATGTTCGGAGCGGTTCTTCAGAGTATACTGATGTATCTGCTTCACTTTGTAGACGTTTTTCAGGACTTTTTCGACATCTTCGCGGGAACAAAAACCGTTAAATACGAAGGAAACGATATGTATTTGCTCGACGTTTTCCTCACGAACGACGGCGTAAAACAGGCGCTTCTCGCAGTTACGTTTGTCGGAATTGCAGTCTGCTTCATATTCACGATTTACTCCGTCACAAAATCAATGGGCTCTTATGCGCTTGAAAACAAAAAACCCATAAGCCAAATTATGAAAACGGCGCTGAAATCCTGCGTCGCGTTTATGATTGTGCCGCTTATGATGTATTTCGGCTCGCAGCTTTCCTCCGCAATTCTCGTTTCAACGGAAAACGCGATTATCGGCGCGACAGGCTCGGACGAAACTCCGAAATTGTCCACAATTCTGTTCCTCACGGGTACTTTCGGCGACGACGACGAACCGAACGCGTCCTTCACGACAGGCAAGCGAGCCGCTTATTTCGGGGGCAAGGACTATCACGGCGAGAAAAAAAGCATTTACAGCAGCTCCAGCATTAACTCGGATTTCGCAATGTATCCGAAGCTTGATTTCGACAGCATCAGAAACATCTTTCAATCGCAGTCGGACGATATGAACGTATCGAATAAGGCTGTAAAGGAGATGAGAAAGAACTCGAGCGGCTCAAATCACGATTTCTCGCTCGACGACCTTTCGTCTAATGCAAAGCGCTTCCCGAACCTTTTCGAGAACCTTTACAACTACCCGCTTGTTTATATCGTAAGCATCGGCGTTATCCTCATAATGCTATGCTCGATGTTTGTATTTATCAGGAAAATAATCGAAGTGCTTATTCTTTACGTCACTTCTCCCCTGTTCGTTGCGTCAATGCCGCTCGACGGCGGAAACGTGTTCAGAAAATGGCGCGAAATGTTCATCGGAAAGCTTCTTTCGGGCTTCGGAATTGTCATTTCAATGAATCTTGTGATGATTTTCATTCCGATGATTATGAGCGCGGGCTTCTCGTTTACCGATAATATCGCGCTTGACAACACGCTGAAAATCGTGCTGATAGTCGGCTGTATGTATGCGGCTTGGAAGTCGAACACGACAATTCTCGAGGTAATCAACCCCGAAGTTGCCGCGGCGGACCGCGCTTCGGCAATGCTGATGGCGGGCGCAATCAAGATGGCTGCAAATACGGCGAAGGACGCAGCTATGGCGGCGGTAACGGGCGGCGGAAGCCTTGCGGCAAAGGGCGCGGCTTCCGCTGCAAACGGCGCTGCAAAGGGCGCTTCTGCGGCGGCAGGCTCGGGAAATGCCTTTACGGGCGGAATCGGCGGTGGCGGCGGCGGTCTGAGCGGTCTTACGAGCAGTAAGCCCGGCGGACTGAAGGCAGGCGGCTTCGGCGGCGGCGCGGGTCAAGGCGCAGGCGGCGGCGCGGGTCAAGGCGCAGGCGGCGGCGCGGGTCAAGGCTCCGGCGGCGCGGGCAGCGGTGCAGGCGATAAATCACAAGGCGGCAATGCCGGCGGCGGAAACGCAAAGTCGGGAGGCTCCGCAATAACCAACGGTCTTGATAAGCTAAATAAGGTTGGAAGCAAGGTTGGCGACATTTCCGATAAACTAACCTCAAACAGTGATGAAGAAGATAAAAATATCAAATAATCGGAAAGGAGGGTGACAATTATGCCGATACAATCGCTCGGTATATTCGACCGCGTATTCGACTGGGTTGTCGATAAAATATTCAGCCCGATTATCGACTGGCTGTCAAAAATCCTGAACTCTATCTTCGAGTGGATTTTGAACACTATTGTTATTCCCCTTCTGAAGCCTGTTTTCGACTTTTTGTGGAATATCGTAATTGCAAATATCGCCGACTTGTTTTATACGTTCATTTATACGGGCTACTGTAAAATGCTATGGCTGCTGGACCAGCTTCAAAGCGGCTTCGACGTGCTTATAGGACTGAAAGACGTAACATATACCTCGGCTGACACAGGCGTAAAAACGCAGTCGACGCTTTTGCAGTACTTTATGAACAACGAAATTATCCGAAACGCGGTTATTTCGATTACGTTCATAGCGCTCGCGCTTTCGGTTATCTTCGCGATTTACGCGGTAATGCGCTCGACGCTCGACTTCGATTTCGAGGGGAAACGTCCCGTCGGGAGAGTGCTTAATTCGGTTGCCAAAACGATGATTGCGTTCCTGCTGGTGCCGGTTATCGCGGTTTTCGGAGTAAGCCTTGCGTCAATCGTTCTGAAGCAAACCTGCACGGCGATAAGCGGCGGCGACGCTTCGCTCGGAAAGTGGGTTCTCGCCATATCGTCAATCGACGCGGGACGAGGAAACCCGCCGACGCCGTTTACAAACCCCAGTACGGGTCTTGTAAACGAGCCTTGGGCTTCGCTTGTGGGCGGCGAAACGGATTATATTACATTCGGTCTTAAAATTCACGTTTCACAGATCGACTATCTGCTCGGATACGCTTCGATAATCTTTATGTCAATCGTGATGATAATGTGCCTGTTTACGTTCATCAAGCGCATTTTCGATATTATGATTATGTACATAACCTCGCCGTATTTCGTTTCCACAATCGTCCTCGACGACGGCGAGAAATTCAAGCGCTGGCGCGAAAACTTCATCGCGAGAGTGCTTGTCGGGTTCGGCTCCGTTATCGGAATGAGAATTTTCCTGATGATGGTTCCCGTTATTATGAACGACCAGCTTAAAATCTTCGACTCCGTTGCGGGCAACATCACGGGCGGCTATGTAATCAGACTTGTGTTTATTTTGGGCGGAATGTTCGCCGTTTACAAGTCCTCGACGCTGCTTACGGGCATTATCAGCGCGAATGTTGCCGCAGAGGAAAATATGAACAACGCGATGGTCGGCGGCTTGCTTATGGCGGGCGCAAAGAAGGGCGGAAGCTTTCTCTGGAGCAAGGGAAAAGCGGCTTTCGGAGAGTTTTCCAAGAAATCAAAGGCGGGCGGCTCGGGCGGCGCAAATGGCGGCGCGGGCGGTTCTTCAAACAAGTTCAGCGGCGGCAGCGGAATGAATCCCGGAAAGGGCAATTTCCCGCAAAATTCGCTTTCAGAACAGCAGAAAAAGCAAAAATTCGGCGCCGCTGTCGCGGGTGCGACAGGAAAACACGACAACCTCGATACGTCCGATTACGCTCCGCTTTACGGTGAAAACAAGGACAAAAGTTACCTTAAGGACGGCGCGCAGGTTAAGGATAAACAAAAGGGCAAGGATAGCTTCGACGACGCTCTCGGCGATATTCACAAGCTCTACGAGCCGCGTCAGAAGAACACTCTCAGCGATAAGGAATATGACGATACGCTTTCAAGCGTCAGCGAGCTTTTCTCGGAAGGCGGTCTTGGAAGCTCGAACAAAGCCGACGACGATATGTACGACGGCATAAGCAACCTGTTTAACGAGGGCGATAACGCTTACAGCAACAATAACGACAACGACCCTTATGACGGTCTGAGCAACCTGTTCAATGAGAACAGTGACAATGGAACAAGCGCGCAGGATATCGTAAAGCCTGCTAACCCGCTCGAATCTGCTCGGCACACAAGCTCGTCGGCTTCGGGAACGTCCTCCTCAAGCGGCAGCTCCGGTTCGGCGCAGTACACGGGCGGTTCCTCAAGCGGAAGCTCCGGTTCGGCGCAGTACACGGGCGGTTCCTCAAGCGGAAGCTCCGGCTCGGCGCATTATACGGGCGGTTCTTCAAGCGGAAGCTCCGGTTCGGCGCATTATTCGGGCGGTTCTTCAAGCGGAAGCTCCGGTTCGGCGCAGTATACGGGCGGTTCTTCAAGCAGCC
>DBIU01000076.1:27694-38170 GCA_002304735.1 Ruminococcaceae bacterium UBA794
GGTTCTTCAAGCAGCCATTCCGATTCGGCGCAGTATAGCGGCGGTTCTTCAAGCGGAAATTCCGGTTCTTCGCAGTATACGGGCGGAACAGGCTCGGTTGACTCGACGTTCAAATCGGCGGCAAACGACCCGCTTATTAACCCCGAAAGCAAGATTGCTTCAAGCGTTTCTTCGGCTTCGGGAAGCGCTCGTCCCGTTGATACCGCGTTTAGCTCGGCAACAAGCGACCCGCTTAAGAATACTTCGCAAAACAGCGCTCGTCCTGTTGATACAAAGTTTACCCCCGCGTCCGACGACCCGCTTCTCAGACCGCGAAACAACCACAAGAACGACAGCGGAAAATTTTAACGAAAAGGTGATTGGCAATGCGAATAATTCCCAAAAAAACCAAGGTTGAAACGGAACTTTTCAAGGGAGTTTCAATTATTGACGTAATCGTAGGTCTTTTCGGCGCGTTTGTCTGCGTTGCGCTGATTACCTCAAATATACCGTACAGATGGTGGATTGCAATAGGCGTGCTTGTGGTGTTTGTGTTCCTGCTGATGCCGATTGACGACGAGAAGGTGTATATGCTTTTCATTCACTTTCTGCGCCACTTTGCTATGCCGCACCTGTTCCTCGACAAGAAAAAGGCGGCGGGCAGAATAAGCGTCGAGGATATCACGCCGTTTACCGGCATCGACGACCGCTATATAAACTACAACAAGGAATACTACGCCACCGTTATCGAAATACCGTCGATTGAGTTCCGCTTTCTGACGGAATTTCGCCAAGACGCGATTATCGACCACAACATAGGCTCGGTTATACGCACAATCACGCAGGACCAGACGGGCGCTTTCGTTAAAATCGACCGCCCCGTTATCTACGACGAATATATCCGCACGGAACGCAGCAAAATCAACGACCTCAAAAAAGCCTATCTCGACGATATTATCAGCGAGGAAGAGCTTACAATCCGCGTTGAAATCATCTACGGCAGAATTGAGGAGATAAAGAAAATCAACTTCGAGGATAAGGTTTACCGCCCGTTCCACTATCTTGTGCTGTTCGACAAGAAAAAGCCGATTTTGTCCGAAATGACAAGAAACGCCGTCGGTCAGTTCAAAAACGCAGGTCTTGACGCGCGTCAGCTTAAGGGCAAGGAGCTTGCGATTTTCCTTAAGTATCAGTATAGTCAAGTGTTCGACGAGCGCGAGGTCGACAAAATCAAGCCCGAGGACTATCTCGATTGGATTTTGCCGAAAAAGATTGAGCTTACCTCAAGAACCGTGAAATACGACGGGCTGATTACCCATAACCTTAAAATTCTCGACTATCCGTCCGTTGTCGGAAACGCTTGGGGCTATCGCCTTTTCAACGTGCCGAACACGCGCGTTGTGATGAAATTCAAGCCCGTCGACAGATATCAGTCGATTAAGCGAATCGACCGTTCTCTCGAGGAGCTGCGCGGTCAGGCGGGTCAGACGGGCAAGATTTCCAAGCTTATGGAAATCAACGAGAACGTCGAGTCGCTCGCAGAGCTGCTTTCAATGCTCCAGAGCGAAAACGAGTCGCTTTACGATGTAAATACATACGTCACAATCTACGACTACGAGCTTACCGAGCGCTACAAAAAAACAACCGAGGGCAATTCTTCGTCCGCGGCAAGCAGCTCGTCTTACGTTTCGCTGAAAAAGAACATAAAGCGTATTCTCGCGGAAGCGGGCTTCAAGACGCAGGACCTGTTTATGCAGACGTTCGACGTGTACGCGAGCGCGAATATTTCCGCTCACGACGCGTTCCTCAAAAAGAGCCGCGGTATCCACTCCTCGTCAATCGCGGCGGCTTTTCCGTTCGTTTATCCCTATCTTCAGGACAAGAACGGAATGTGCTTCGGAACAACGGGCGGCAATCCCGTTTTCGTCAACTTCTTCCAGCGCGACAGCGAGCGCGTTAACAGCAATATGGCGATTATCGGTAAATCCGGCTCCGGTAAGTCATTCGCGACAAAGACAATCCTCTCAAATCTCGCCGCGGACAACAGCAAAATCTTCATTCTCGACCCCGAAAACGAGTACGGAGCGCTTGCGAAAAAGCTTAACGGCAAGATGATTGACGTCGGAAAGGCAACCGAGGGCAGCCTTAACCCGTTTCAGATTATCACGGGCGTTTCCGACGACGAGGAAGGCGCTTCAAACAGCTTTAACGCGCATCTTCAGTTCCTTGAGGAGTTCTTTAGGCAGATTATGCCCGAAACCGAAAACGACGCTCTCGAATATCTGAATAACCTCTTTCCGAGAATTTACTCCGAGCGCGGAATTGACGCGGATACCGACCTCTCGACGCTTTCGCCCGAGGATTATCCGATTTTCGACGACCTCTACGACAAAATTCTCACGGATTTCCAGCGCGCTTCAAGCGAATATAACAAAAATAATCTGCGTATTCTGCTCAATTATGTGTCAAAATTCTCGACGGGCGGCAGAAACGCGCACCTTTGGAATAACCCCTCCACAATCACCACAAAGGAGAATTTCATCGCGTTTAACTTCCAATCGCTGCTTGCAAACAGAAACAACACAATCGCAAACGCGCAGATGCTTCTCGTGCTGAAATACCTCGACAACGAGATTATCAAAAACCGCGACTATAACATTCTTCACAAGGCGAACAGAAAAATTATCGTTGTAATAGACGAGGCGCACGTTTTCATCGACGAAAAATACCCGATTGCGCTCGACTTTATGTATCAGCTTGCAAAGCGTATCAGAAAGTACAACGGTATGCAGATTATCATTACGCAGAATATCAAGGATTTCGTCGGCACGGAGGAGCTTGCGCGCAAGTCAACCGCGATTATCAACGCGTGTCAATATTCGTTTATCTTCGCGCTCGCGCCGAACGATATGCACGATTTGTGCAAGCTTTACGAAAAAGCGGGCGAAATCAACGAAACCGAACAGGACCAGATTATCAACAACCCGCGCGGACGAGCGTTTGTCGTTACGGCGCCGTCAAACCGCACCTGCGTTGATATCGTGGCTTCGGAGGACTTGCAGGAATTGTTTACCGAATAAAGATGAAAAAAGTTGTTCTTATTATTTTAGCGGCGGTTTTGCTTCTGAGCGGCTGTTCGGAGAAAAACGCGCCGCTGCTTAAAACAGGAAAGCTTCGCGCGGCGATTACCTCGGAGCTTGATAATTCGCGGGAAATCGCCGAATATATCGCAAACGGGCTTGGCGCGCCGCTCGAGGTTACCAAAACCGACCGAGAAACGGCGCTCGATATGCTCGCGAACGGCAGAGCGGACGTCGCAGTCGGCAGCTTCAGCGAATCGAACGACCCGGGGCTGAACTTTCTGATGACGCTTCCCATCGCGGAAAACAAGATTTACATTGTCTGCGGCGGCGAAATTTCCGTTACAAGCGCAGCCGACCTTTTGGGTAAGGTCTGCGGCGCGTCCGCAAAGCTTCCCGAGAATATACTCCGAACGCTGATTGAAATGGTTTCCGACGGCAATTTGGTGTGCAATAACGCGCAGTCGGCTGCGGAAATGCTCGGTTCGGGCGATATTCAGGCGTATATCTGCTTCGAGGACGAAGCGCTTGAGCTGATTTCACAAAACAAGTCGCTTAGGTGCTGTATTCCCGCAGATATTAATCCCGAGAGATACAGCGTTTTGGTGCAGAAAAACAACACCGAACTGTTCGGAGCGGTAAACGGCGTTGTCGGAGAAATGATTACAGGAGAAAAGTAATATGGGATATTTTGACGACCCGCAGCACAAGGCGCAGTGGGAAAAAGAGCTTTCCGAGCTGCGTATGGAAAAAGCGCGCGTAAAGGCGGGATTGCCGCCCGTTTCGGAACAGGCGGAACGCGCCGTAAGCAAAAATATCGAAAAAACCGCGCCCGAAAGCCGCCTTGATTTCGAGGATACGACCGAAATCGCCGCGGAAGAAACGACCTTTTACCGTTCCGACGAGCGCGAGGCGCACGATGAGCTGCGTTTTCGCGAGAACGGAACTTATCGCGTGAAAACGAATTTCAGAGAGCTTCTCCGCGAGGAAAATATGGAGCAGCCCATAAAGCTCACGCAAAAGCCGCGCGAGCTTGAACGTCAAAAAGAGGTTTCTCATGAGCTTTAAGAAAGCGTTTTCGGCGGGCATTGCCGCGCTTCTGACGGCGGTTTTGCTGAGCGTTTGCGGTTTCGCGGAGAGCGCGGAGAGCGTTGAGAGCGCGGAGAGCGTTGAGAGCGCGGAGAGCGTTGAGAGCGCGGAGAGCGTGGAGAGCGTGGAGAGCGCGGAGAGCGCGGAGAGCGTTGAGAGCGATTTGTCGCAGGTTTCGCGCAGCTACAACGAGGAAACGATGCTGTATGTCTATACGTTTTCGGACGGCGCGGATTTTTACGCTTCGGAGATGCTCCACGAAAGCGAAAACAACTCCTCCGCGCTGCTTGTTGGAAGTGAAAACGAAAGCGTTTTAATCGCCGTAAAAGGCGGCGAGGGCGTTCTCGACAGCTCGAACGAGTATTTCCTCACAGAAAAGGGCTTGTATGAGGTTTCGATTTCACACGGCTCGGCTGAGGTGCGCTTTAGCGTTACAATCGGCGAAAAAACCGAAGCCGCCGAAGAAAAAATGGTTACGGGAAGAGTTTCGCTTGAGAATATAGACGGAACGAGCTTTAAGCATACGTTTATGGACGGCTCGGAGTTCGTCACAAACGTTCTCGACGGCGAAACCGTGAATTATACGCCGAAGCTTGTCGTGCCGGAAAACGCAATCTGCTCCGTAACAAGGGACGGAAATCTTTTCTCAATGCCGGCAAGCGGACTTATAACCGAGGACGGCTCGTATAACGTTGAAATATCCTGCGTTGACAGCACGGGAAAAATCGAAAAGCGCTTCTTTTCGTTCAGCCTGTTTGCAAAACCGACAAACCGACTCGGAATTTTCCAGCCGCCGCGCGGTTTTGAGCTGAAAAGCGTTAGGCTGAACGGCGAGGAAATCGCGCTTTCGGACAAGAGCTTTACCGTTCTTGACGGAGAGGGCGAATATATCGCAGAATACACAAACGGCGCGGTTACAAAAAGCGTTTGTTTTACGCGCGACACAACGCCGCCCGTGGTTTATCTTAACGATACGACCGACGTTGTTTTCAAGGAAAATGTGTTTCTGACGTCAAACGAGGACTGCACCTTTCGCGTTACCAAAAACGGTCAGGTCCTCGGCAGCGTAACCGAGCTTTCGGGCGCGGGAGTTTACCGCATTTCCGCGGTAGATACGGCGGGAAATATCGCTTCCCTGCGCGTCGAAATCGAGGCGGTTTCCGCGATAAATCCGCTTGATATCATTATAATCGCGGCAATTCTCGTCGCTGCGGCGTTCGGCTATTTTTTCTTTCAGAAGAACAGAAAGATGACGGTGAGATAAATGCGCTTTTCGCTTAAAAGAATAATCTGCGCTGTTCTGCTTTGCTTTTGCGCGCTGCTTTCAAGCGGGTGTTTTCCCGTACACTCGATTTTGGGGAATACGACAGATTATTCCACTCCCGATGACGAACTGAATATAGACAAATTCAAAATGAACAGCAGCAATCAGCGAATAAGCGGAGTTTATCCTGCGGGAACGCGCGCGTTTATGTTCAAGGAATGTACATACGAGGCGGATATCGACAATTTCAAGCTTATCGGCGTTCTCGGACACACAATGGTCTATTTTTACACGGGAATTAAGGTTTACGGCGTCGAGGGTGAAAATCTCAAGGACTATTATGACTCGAGTACCGTAAGCCGAAAGTATTTCTGGACAATCGCCTCGTATAACACGCTTAAAAAGGAATATACGACGATTAAAACTATGACGTTTAATCCCGAAGCCGCCGAGAAAATAAACGGAAACCCCACGGCGCTCTATGAATTTTCGTGGAAAGCTGAGTATGTGGTTAACGTCGGGTATGATTTCTTCTTGTTTTCTATGTCAAGCGACGACTCGCTTAACTATTACTATAACTACGACGTTACAAAATGGTCTTTGAGCGACGACAACAAAAAGAATATCCGAAAAGCGCTCAGCATAGACGGAAACACCTTCTGCTGCTCGGATATGGCGGTGAAAAACAGAGATGAGATGAAATTCGCCGCAACGTTTATGGCGCTTCCCGACAGCGGCGACGACTTCAATCAGGACAACGTGATGTTCGAGCTTGAATTTAAGACCGAGCGGAAAAAAATCAGAGGAGGAATGACAACGGTTCGTCGCATTATAACAAGGAAGAAAGAAAAAGCGGTGCTTACCGTTGCCGGAGGAAATATCATCTCCTCGAACCCCGATTCGGGAAACTGCATTTACGTTCTCAGCGAGGGAGAAAACATCAAGTTCGGAATAGATAACCGCGACAGAAAAACAAGCTTTAAGATAAGCGTCAAGGGACAAAGCGGCACAAACAGGGTTTTGCAGTCGTTTTCAGTCGAGGACTGGAGGGACGATAAGGGCAACGTTTCCGACGAGGAATCAACGCTTGAGCTTGTTTTCAAGAACAGGGTCGAATACTATAAAATCGAGCGGTATCACGCTTTTATCGGCGTTATTGAATACCGCGCGAAGAAAATCGCGTCCTATCCGCTCGACTCGTTCAATTCAAACTACCTTTCCTCGGACGATATGCCGTCAGTCGGCTATTATTCGCACGGAATAAACCTCTGCTCGGCGGAAAAAGGCTTTAAGTGCATTGATACAAGCGGAAATATTAAATGGCAAAGGCAAAAAAAGGGCGCGGCGTATTTCTCTGCGTCATACGGTTCAAAAACGCTTGTCGTGGGATTTAACAGCTTTACGTTCGACAAAACGGTGCATACCTACGACGACAACGGAAAGGAAGTCAGCGTTTCGCGGTCTGAAAGCGAATTTACGCTCGCGCAGCTTCCGTTTGCAACAGTACAAATTTATTAAAGGAGAATAATTATGACTATCAACAAAATTCCCGACGGAACAACCACAACGTTTGAAATTATCGGCAGACTCGATACCGGAACGGCTCCTCAGCTTGAAGAAGCTATTCAGGGTATCGACGACGGCGTGAAAACGCTTGTTTTGGATTTTGAAAAGCTTGAATATATCTCGTCGGCGGGACTTCGCGTTCTCCTCAAAACGCAGAAGTCGATGATGAAAAAGGGCAAAATGATTATCAAAAACGCAAACGAAAGCATCAGAGAGGTTTTTGAGCTTACGGGATTTATTGATTTTCTGACGCTTGAGTAAATTAACTTTTGGAGGAATATTATGGTAAAAAAGAGCCTTAACGCAGAAACAATCAACCTTGACGAGGTTATAGAGTTCATAAACGGTCAGCTTGAAGAAAATGACTGCCCGATGAAGGCGCAGGTTCAGATTGATATTGCGGCGGAGGAAATATTTGTAAACGTCGCGCATTATGCATACAAGCCCGATATCGGAATTGTCGATATCTGCGTTGATTTCACGGAAAACCCGAGAAAAGCGCTGATAAGCTTTGTCGACAGCGGAAAGCCCTATAATCCGCTTGAAAAGCCCGACCCCGACGTTACGCTTTCAATTGACGAAAGAAAAGAGGGCGGACTTGGGATTTATATGGTGAAAAAGAGTATGGACGATGTGATTTATGAGTTCAAGAACGGTCAAAATCACCTCACGATTGTCAAAAACCTTTAAGGAGGACTTTCGATGAACGACAGCCTTACGCTGCTTCTGGAAAAGGCAAAGACCGACAGTCGGCTCAGAGAGCGGATTTACGCGACCCGCAGCGACAAAAATCCCGTAAACGCGCTTTGCGTTCTCGCAACCGGCGAGGGCTTCCCGATTACGGCTGCGGAGCTTATCGACGAGGGCGAAACGTCCTGCGCGGCGATGCTGCGCTCGGTAAACGGCGGCGGCGTTGAAGCGCCGGAGGGCTGGGACGATTTGTACGAGATGTTTTTCGCGGCGCTTGATTATATCGGATAAAAAATAAACCCGCTTGTTTAACGAGCGGGATTATTTTTACATTGCATTATTCGCGGGAATGTGCTATAATAACACTAAATCCTAACGAAAGGAAAAAGCCTATGAAATACATAAAAAGACTTAAAGAAAACTATCATTCCTCGAAAAAAAGCTGCATAATTGTGCTGAATATTATGGTAAGCGCGGTAATCGCGGTTATGATAAGACAGATTATTCTCGAGAACTGGCAGAACGTCGCGCTTTGCGTGCTGTCAATCGCGCTTATGTATATTCCTGCGTTCCTCAAGACGAAAATGGGAATTACGCTCCCGAACGTGCTTGAAATCGCGGTTATTGTGTTCGTGTTCGCGGCGGAAATACTCGGAGAAATAGCGAATTTCTACAATAAAATCCCCATTTGGGACAGTATTCTCCACACAACGACAGGATTTCTCGCCGCGTCGGTCGGGTTTGGGCTGATTGATTTGCTGAACACGCACAGCAAACGTATTCAGATGACGCCGATATTTGTCGCGCTGATATCGTTCTGCTTTTCGATGACGGTAGGAGTGCTTTGGGAATTTTTCGAGTTCAGCGGCGATAAGCTGTTCAATAAGGATATGCAAAAGGACAGAATTGTCACCACGGTTTCGTCCGTTATGCTCAATCCGAGCGGCGAAAACAAGGAAGTCGTCGTCAAAAACATCGACAGAACCGTGCTTTACGACAAGGACGGAAACGCGCTTATCACAATCGAGGGCGGCTATCTCGACATTGGAATAACCGACACGATGAAAGACCTGTTTGTAAATATGATTGGAGCGGCGGTTTTCACCGCGGCGGGATTTCTTTACATTCACCGCCGCGATAAGTATAAATTCGCAGGCGATTTTATTATCACAATCGACAGCGCTCACCAAAATAATGACGCGCAAAAGGAGCCTTCCGAAAGCGCAAACTGATTTTTACTCAAAAAAACGCCCTCTGTTTTTCGGCAGAGGGCTGTTTTTATGGAATTTTATCTCTGAGGTCCGCCCAGAGAAACGGTCTTTTCGGCTGATTTATCAATTTTTTCGCTTACTTTGTCAACGGCGCCTGTGTTTGCAAGCTCGCTGAAAGTCATCTTCGTGCGCGCAGCCTTGATATCGCCTATATTCCGCTCGACCTTCTCGTTTATCTCGTCAACCTTGCCGATTTCCTTGCCGATGGAAGAAAACAGCTTCTCCCAAAGCCACTTGAAGAAATTACCGAGCGAAAATTCCGTCTTTTGGGGCGCTTCAACCTTAGGCGTAACAAGAAAAGTTTCCGATTGTTTATTGTCGCCGACAGCGGTTGCCGTAACCTTTTCGCCCGAAAGAACCTTTGCGACAATCATAGCTTCAAGCGCGTTTTGCCTTTCTTCGCTTATGCCGCCGTTTTCCATTGCCTCAAAATCCTCGGCGGTCAGGAAAGAACCGTCTTTTGAATTGAAGTCTGCGATATCAACCGTGTACATATGCGGCTTGCCGTCTTTTTCCGAAACGCTCGCAAAAGAGGACAAATCCACAAAAACCTTGTGCGCAAAATCCTGCTCCTCCTTGGTGAGTTTATCGGGATTTTTGCCGTAGCTCTCAAGGAAAGACGTCGGGTGAACGCCTTCGCCGTAGCGTATGCCGAGATATTCAAAGTTCATTACGTTCATCTTGTTCGTTTCAACAAGCTTCTGCTCGACGTTCTCGATATATTCCTGCATAATGTCGATATTTGTTTCATCGGGAACATAACCGCGGATATCGCGCGCATTTCCGAGCATATCCTCGTTGAATGAGTTGACTTGCTCGAAATTATGCTCATCATATGTCGAGTCAATGAATGTTTCAAGTCTGTCGAGCATACGCGCAGACTCGCTGTAAAATCTCTCGCGGTCCTCGATAGTGGAGTGAGCCGCGTCAAGCTTCTCGATAAACTCGGCGATTTCACGGGTATCGGGGTCAGCCTTGAGGGTATCGTCCATAACGCTCTTAAGCTCTTTCTTAAGCGGCTCGATATCCTTTGATGAGATGCCGTTTTCCTTGAGAAAATCCTTGTTCGCCTCGTCGGAGAGGATTTCGTCAATCCGGCTGTTAAATAAATCTCTGGTGTAAACCGCGTTGAGCGTATAAGCCGCATAAGCCGTCGCAGCGACAAGATTTTTTCTGTCAACGTCCTTAATTATGTTCTTTTCATTTTCCTCGGTTGATTCCGCCGCAGGGTCAAACTTCTCCATAAGCCTCAACGAGCGGTTAATGAGGTCGGGCATAGTTACAAAGCGGCTGCGGGAAGAACCGCCGCCCTGAATTTCATATCCGGTCGGCACGCTGTACTTCACGTCTTCCATAGCCATATTCAAAACACCGGTGAAAAATTCCGCGTTCTTTTCCTTATACATAATAATTTCCTCCGAAAAAATTTGTTTTGCACTTTCTGATTGTTTATACCGAGAAAAGCCGTTTTCGTTACAGAGGATATGCATAAAAAGCGAATTTCTTCTCATTCGCGCAAAAAAATCACCCGCAGAAG
>DBIU01000009.1:0-1916 GCA_002304735.1 Ruminococcaceae bacterium UBA794
GTTAAAATCTCACAATCTCAAAGTAATTCTGCGCGATAAGCCACGCGGGCGTGTAGCAGCGGTTTATCGTCCACCAGCTCGCTCCCGCAAGGTCAAATTCATCGACAAGCGCAAGCTTCGCGGAGATGCTTCGCGGGTCGTCGAACCAAACGACGTGCCGCGTATTGTTTTCAGTGTAGAAGAAATAAGGCGTCTGAGTTGCCTCGTCATAGAGGATTTCGGAGTTCGTGCGCCCCGCAAGCTCTGTCGCAGCCGCAAGACCTATGCTCTGCGCTGCATTGCCGCGCATAAACGGAAGCGTCCAATCGTAGCCGTAATTCGGCATTCCCATCAGGATTTTCTCGGACGGTATCGCCGAAACCGCATAAGAAAGCACTTTGCGCACTTCTTCAATCGGCTGAACCGACATCGGCGCACTGAACGTATAGCCCCATTCGTACGTCATAATTATGCAATAATCTGCAATTCTGCCCTGCGCTTCGTAGTCGTGACTTTCGTAGAGGATACCCTGCTGGTCGGCGCGGTACTTAGGCGCGAGCGCTGTCGTGAGAATATATCCGCGCTCGTGAACTCGGTCTGCAAGCTCAGCCAAAAACGCGTTATAGCTCTCGCGGTCGTCGGGCGCAATGTACTCCATATCAAGGTTTACACCGTAATATCCCTTGACGTCAAGCTCGTAGATGATTGACGCGATAAGCCGCTCGCGAGCCTCGCCGTCGGCAAGAACGGCGCTCAGCACTTCTGTCGAGAAGGTTCCGTCGAAGATATTCGTGACGGTCATAAGCGGCATAACCGCGCTTCTCACGGCGCGATAAATCAAATCCTCGCCGCGCGGCGCGATTATCTCGCCGTCAGTCGTCATCGAGTAGGAAAACGGGCTTAAAAACGTTAGAAACGCAATCGCGCAGTCAAGCGACTCCGAAGTGATTGTCGGATAAGCGTAGCCGTTCAGCAGAGCGGGTCTGCGCGAAACGGTTCTCGTCTGCGGGATAATGATGATATCGCCCGGCTGAAGCGAAATAGGGTTAAGCTCGGGATTAGCCTCAAGCAGCGTTTCAAGCGGCACGCCGAACTCGCTTGCAACCGAAAAAAGCGTCTGACCTTCCTTCAGCGCATAGCGCCGTTCGTCGGACATTATGACAAGGCTCTGCCCGACGGCAAGCCGCGCAGGGTTCAAAAGCGTATTATCGGAGGCGATTTTTTTCGCGGGAACGCCGAACATCGCCGAAATTCCGTTAAGCGTATCGCCGCTTTTTACCGTGTAAATAAACATATCAGCACCTCAACTAAGATTAATTTCTTTTCTTGCGCCGAGAATATGTATCGGGAACAAATCGGCGTAGCCGTAGGTTGAAAGGCGGCGGTTTCGCGCGTCGTCGGAATGTGCGCAGACGAAAATTGTCCGTTCCGAAACAGGATAAATCACCGCCGAAACAAAAAGAGAGTGATAAAATCTGCCCTCGCCGTTTATAAGCTGGATAACGTCGCCGCGGCGGATTTCCGAAAGAGCCGCTTCCTCGCCGTAAACCGCGGGTCCCTTGTTCGTCAGGAGAAACTCGCGGAGAAAGTTAACTCCCGTCCAAGACGGCGCGCGGTTGTCGGAATTTATGTAATACCAGCCGTTTTCCGGCGCGTAATTCATCACATCGCACCCCGCGTACAGGCACTGCGAAACAAAATTCGTGCAGTCGCCGCCTATGTCCGTGAAGTCGTAGAACCTCGGATTTCGCGCAAAAGCCCAGTTCAGCGCGTATCTGAGTGCCGCTCTCCTGTTGTACTCCGTTTCAATAAGCATTTCTATTCACCCTCTGCACCCAAAAATAACGGATACCGTTGCCGCGATATCAGAGACCGTCGAAAAAGTCCCAAAGGGACTTTTCCGCCGAAGCATCCGCACTGCCCGCACTCATTGTCGG
>DBIU01000009.1:1982-22538 GCA_002304735.1 Ruminococcaceae bacterium UBA794
GCCGACAATTCGCACAGTTGTGCGGATAGAAGTGTTTTTTGCCCCGGGAAACCCGTGGCAAAAAATAATTTCAAATGTCCGCTTCGCGGGCAAATTTGTTTTTCGACAGACCGGGATACCGTTGCCGCGTTATCATATATTATGCAATTAGTATCGATATGGTTAATATATAATAGTAAAAATTTTATTTTTCTTACAAAACTATCTTGAATTGTTGAGAAAAATGTGTTAAAATGTACTGGTATAATAGTTTATACCAAAAAGGAGAGGTTTATTTTGGGAAAAAGAACATCAATTAGGGCGCGTATTCTGAGAATGTGCATCATAAGCGTGATAGTGGTCGTCACTGTGCTTTTGACGGCGATTGTTACTATGATTTACAAGGCTTACGACACAAGCTATCGCGACCAAGCGAACAGCCTTGCCGCGGCTTATTGCCAAATGTTCCGAAACAACATCGAAAATCTTCAGCTTAACATTAAGTCGGTTGAATCGCGAACGGACGTTCTCGATGAAACAATTCCGCTTGAGGAGCGCAAGGCAAAGCTCGCCGAGCTTGCTTCGACGTCGATTATGAAGGACTTTTCCGTGGCGTACGGCGACGGAACGACCTACAACAATACCGACCTTACGCAGCGCGAGTATTTCCAGACGGCTATGAAAGGACAATACGCGATTTCCGCGCCCGTTATCAGACTGACGGACGGAAGCGTAACCACAATGCTCGCGGGTCCTGTTTATACTTATAATAATAAGCAGTACGTTATTTACGGAAGTATCGACAGTCTTTACTTCTCAAACGGCCTTGATACGTCGTCAATGGCGGAGGGAAGCAATATTATCGTTATGGACAAGCACGGACAGATTGTCGCGGCTTCCGATACGAACCTCGTTATGACTCTTGCGAACTACACTTCCGAGGAAAACAAGAAGTACAATGCTCTCGCGGCGGAAATGCTTTCAAAGGACGAGGGACTGTATAAGTACAAGCTTGACGGAGTTGAATATATCGCGGCATATAAATCCGTTCCCGATACGGACGGCTGGAAAATCGCCGTAAATGAGAATTATTCGGGAATAAGGTCGTCAATTCTTATTGATATTTTTGTTATCCTCGGTATATCTTTAGCTATAATTGCAATCGGCGTTGTGATTGTACTTAAGGTATCGAAAAAGATAGTAAAGCCTGTTATAAAGAACACAAACCGTTTGCGCCAGCTCTCGGAGGGCGATGTTACAACGCCTTTCGTGAACGATTCGCCGAAGGACGAAACCTATATTCTCTCCGAGTCGATGGTGAATACCGTTGAAACTTTGAGAATATACATAAACGATATCCGAGATGTCCTCAGCGCGCTTGCCGCGGGCGACCTCACAGTTAAATCAAATATTGACTATAAGGGCGATTTCGTTGAAATCGGCAAATCCCTTAACCAGATTTCTTCGGCTCTCAAGTCCGAGATGTCGGAAATTAAGAACGGAATTGTAAATATGAAAGAGGGCGCGAAGCAGGTTGCGGCAGGCTCTCAGTCGCTTTCGCAGACCGCCGTCGAGGAGGCACAGGCGGTTTCCGATATTTCCGAAACCGTTTCCAAAATCAACGAACAGGCTGAAAATACCGCAAAGGTATCCGAAAGGGTTGCCGAGCTTACGGTTAATACAACCGAAAACGCAAAGAGCGGCGGCGAGCTTATGAAGGAAATGCTTGACGCGGTTCAGAATATCAAGGATAAGTCAAACGCAATCGGCAATATAATCAAGACAATCAGCGATATCGCGTTCCAGACAAACATTCTCTCGCTTAACGCGTCAATCGAGGCGGCAAGAGCGGGCGAAGCCGGAAAGGGCTTCTCGGTTGTCGCTTCGGAAGTAAGCGCGCTTGCGGCAAAGAGCCAGCTTGCGGTTGAGAACACGGAAGCGCTGATTAAGGACTCGCTCGACGCTGTAAACAACGGCACGGATATCGCAAACAGAGCGTCCGAGGAAATGAACGCGATTGTTGCCGATATTAGCCGCGTTGCCGAGGAAATCGCGCAAATTAACGCCGCGGCAGTCGAGCAGAAAAATTCGATTACTCTCATAAACGAGAATATGTCGAAGATTGAAGCCGTTATGCAGTCCACCACCGCAACCGCCGAGGAAAGCGCCGCTTCGGGCGAACAGCTTTCCGCAATGTCGGCAAATCTCGCAAATACCGTTGAAAAGTACATAACCGAATAAAAGCCGCGCGGCTCTGAAAGGATTATCGTAATGAAAAGTATCAAGCAAATACTGCTGAAAAAAATCATTATCGCAACCGCAATTGTTTTGGCTTCGATGGCGCTTCTGTGCTTCGTGATTGAATCGTTCCTCTCGGACACGAAAACGGGCGAAACCGCGCAGGTCAGGCTCTCGGACGCGAAAGAACGCATTTCGCAGAGCGCTTCGGCGATTGCAGAGGTTACAACCGAGATGAACGAGGAATATCTCGTTAAAACAAGAGCGTTCGCAGAGATGATTGCGCTTGACCCAACGATACTCGACAACGCGGAGAAGCTTGAAAAAATCAGAAGCGAGCTTAAGGTTGATGAGCTTCACGTTACCGATGAAAACGGAATTATAAAGTGGACGACAGTGCCGGAATGTCTGAATTTCGACTTTATGACGTCCGAACAGACAAAGCCGATTATGAAGTGCCTTGAGGACAGCACCTACGAGCTTGCACAGGAGCCTCAGCTTAACGGCACGAGAGGTATTCTTTTCCAGTATATAAGCGTTCCGAGACGAGATAAGAAGGGCATTGTTCAGATAGGAATGGAGCCGAAAAAGCTTACCGAGGCGATTAAGGAGAACACTGTTGAAGCTATTCTGAAGAATATCACCGTCGGAAAGCACGGAACAATGTTCGCCGTAAACAAGTCGGACAAAACGCTCGCGGCTTTCTATGACGAGAATTATGTCGGAAAGGCGGCGAAGGAAGTCGGAATTGAGGACGGTACGCTTGAATTGCCCGAAGGAAAGGTCGTTCGCAGATATATTCTCGGTCAGGCGAAGCTAATCTGTATGGCGCAGGTCGGCGATTATTACATAGGCACGCTCGTTCCGTCCGCCGAGTCAATCGACCAAGCGCTTATGTCAACGGGAGTTATTATGATACTCGCGCTGATTGCCTTTTCACTGCTCACGCTGCTTGTTATCAGAACGATAAACAAAAACGTCGTAAGCTCGCTTGGCGGCTTTGTGAAGAAGATTGAAGAAATTTCACAGGGCAATGAAAACGAACGCGTCAATATAAGGAACTTCAAGGAGGTCGATACCCTCAGCAACGGGTTTAACGCGCTGCTTGACGGTATCAAAGAGAAGATTAACGAAACAAAGCAGCTTAACGTCAGAATGCAGGAGCTTCTCGGTAATGTCGCCGACACGTCGAGCAGCATAAACAGCCTGTCTATCGAAATGAAAGACGTTTCAAAGCGGATTTCGGAGGGTTCGTCGCAGCAGGCGGATACCGTAATGCAGCTCAGCGACTCGTTCCACGCAATCTCAACCGAGGTTCGCGAAAACGCTTCAGCGGCGGAAAGAGCTTGCAGCTTCTCGCGGTCTGCGGGCGAACAGCTTAATGTCGGCGTTGATAAGATGAACAGCGTTAAGGACGCGATGGCAAAAATCACCGACTGCTCGCAGGAAATCGAGAAAATTGTCAAGACAATCGACGATATCGCGTTTCAGACAAATATTCTCGCGCTTAACGCTTCAATCGAGGCGGCAAGAGCCGGAGCCGCAGGAAAGGGCTTTGCCGTTGTTGCGGACGAGGTTAGAAATCTTGCGACAAAGAGCGGCGAAGCGGCAAAAAGCACAAACGAGCTTATCGCGCAGACGCTTGACGCGGTTAAGAACGGGAATATCACCGCTGAAGCGGCGGCAGACGAGCTTCAGAATATGAGAAGCAATATTGAGAAGAATATCGAGCTTATTGACGAGATATCTGCCGCTTGCGCAAAGCAGGCGGACTCCGTTGACGCGGCAAAGGACGGAATGGACGATATCAACAATATCGCGCAAAGAAATTCCGAGGTTTCCGCTGCCGCGAACAGCACGGCGGACAGCCTCGACAATGCGGCGGAAAAGCTTATTTCGCTTGTCGGAAACAACTCTATTGCAAAGTAAAAAACGGGCGCTTTTCATTTGAAAGGCGCCTGTTTTATTTTGAGATAACAGTTTGACGCTTCAACGCGAAATCACAAGGCGAAACTTGCTTTTAGGCGAAAAACGCTCCCCGATTTATTCACGGGGAGCTATGTATTTTTCAGTCAACGCCGAGAAATTCTTCAAGCGCAAGTCCGCTGTCGTGGACGAGCCTTGCCGTGCTTTTTCCG
This sequence comes from Ruminococcaceae bacterium UBA794, assembly GCA_002304735.1. Classification (GTDB taxonomy): domain Bacteria; phylum Bacillota; class Clostridia; order Oscillospirales; family Ruminococcaceae; genus CAG-115. The sequence goes on from DBIU01000009.1 coordinate 6,338, forward strand.
AGATAACGAACGTGCCACGGCTCGTAAATATAGCCCGTGATGTCCTCCTTATCCGCTTGGAAACGAATGATAAACCCGAAATTATGGCAGTTTTCCGCAAGCCACATTCCTTCCGCAGTATCACCGTAGCTCTGATTAAGCGAGGAAATATCAATCGCCATACCGGTCTGGTGTTCGCTTTCGCCGGGTCTTGCGGAGAACGTGTTCGCTTCCGCTTCACCATAGCTTGCGACGTAATTATTGAAAATCGCGGTCTGCGTGCGATAGCTTCTGAAGCCCGATACAATCGGCATTTCATAGCCCGAAGCCTCGCGCATTTCAAGCAGCGCGTCATACGCTTCGTCAATGATAAGACCCGTTCCCGCGTCGTCGTCGAGAATAAGCTCCGAGCCGTAATCCGAGGGAATTGAGTACTTTTTGTTTACGATAAGCACGCCGCCGACGTACGTTACTCCGTTTTCGTTAACGGGCGCGGGCGGTACAATCTTGACTTTCACGCTGCCGCCGCACTCGATATCGTCAAAAGAGTCCTCAACCGTGATTGAACCGCTTCCCGTGAGAGCCGCGTTCGTTCCGATAATCAGCTTTCCGCCCTTATTTATTGTGATATCGCCGTCGATAACAGTGTTTGTGTTGAGAATAAGCGCGCCGCCGTCCTTTATAACAACCTTGCCGCCCGCCTCGCACGAAAGCGTGCCGTCAACCGCAAGCTCGCCGCCGTTTTCGATGATAAGCGTATCTTCCTTTGTGATGTCAAAGGTTTCGGAAACGGGAACGGTATTTTTATCGCTTACGGTAAATTTTGCCTCTGTTGAAGATGACGAGTAATCCGAAAATTCGCTCTCGGAGCCGCCCGAGGAGCTTTTTCCCGAAGAACCGGGCTGCGAAGAACCCGAGCTGCCGGAATTTCTGAGTTCCGTGCTTGTGCAGCCGCAGAGCATAATCGCCGCTGCCGCCGCAATTCCAAGAATTTTGACTGCTTTCATATTATTTTCCCCCTGATGTTTTTCTGTTTAATTGATTTCTATGTCGTCGAAGATTATTCCGCGATTTGTCAGGCTATTGTACTCGCCGAGAATATTAATCCTGCCGTTTCCCGAAAGCTCGCCGTTTTCGCCGATAACGAGCTTTCCGCCGTCCTCAACGGTAATTTCGCAGTTAAGCACGCTCTTGCCGTTAAGAATAAGCGCGCCGCCCTTTTCAATTGTGATTTTTGCCGTATCGTCCGCGTCGAATTTACCCTCGACGGTAAGCTCGCCGCCGTCCCTTATGAAAAGCTGCTTTTTGTTGTGAACGGCATAAGTTTTATCGGCGGGAACTGTCCGCTTTTTCGTTATTTCGGATTTTGAAACAGAGCTTGAGTATGAGTACTCCGAAAAGCCGCTTTCGGGAAGCGAAGCCTCTTGCTCCGAAGAAGCGGGATTTACGCTCGGAACGTTTATTTCCTCGATATCGGAACACCCGCACAGCAAAACAGCAAAAATTGCCGCGCTTGCAAGGATTTTTTTCATTTTTTTCGCACCTCTTATGTATTTTCTGCGTATATTATAGCACTTTTTATAAGAAATTGCAATATCAGCAGCAAATTTTTTTGATAACTTCGGCAAACAGCTCCGCGTCGCGCAAAAGCTCGTCCACCGTGATAAATTCGTTGTCCGCGTGCATATTGTAGTCGGTATCGCCGCGCTCTGCGCCAAAGGCAACGCCGCCCGCGATATTGTGAACGTACGTTCCGCCGCCGATTGCACGGCAGTAACCGCGCTCGCCCTCGACTTCCTCATAAACCGACAAAAGTGCGCGTATAAAGTCGCTGTCCTCGGGAACGATATGCGGTTCGTCGCCCATAAAACGCTCATATTCGAGATTAAGCTCGGCAAAAGCCGCGCGTTCCGTTTCATCGACAAACGCAAGATTTTTGCAGCACGGAAATCTCACGTCCACAACGCCATCGCAGGTTTTTCCGTCAAAATTGAATATGCTGAACACGGCGGTAAGCGCGCCATGCTCGTCCGAACAGCTAAGTCCCGCGCTCTTTCCGTCTGTTTCGCCGAACGGGAACAGCTTTTCAAGCCCCGCGAGCGTTGCGTTGTCAATAACTCGATTGAGCAGCGAAATCAGCGCCGTTACCGCGTTTACGCCGCTTTCGGGAGTTGAAGCGTGAGCGGGCTTGCCTTCGCAGGAAATCGTGATTATATCGCCGTTTTCGGTAAGCGAAAAACGCGCTCCCGAACCGTCCTTTTTAATCGCCGCGCTTACTTTTTCGCGGGAAATTCCGCGCAGCTCACACTCCGCGCTGTCGGGAACGGCATTCGGGATTAAGCCGCCATGAAAGCTTGCAAGAGCGCCGCCGTTAATCCTCCCGAAAAAACGCGAACGCGCCATTCCTTTCTCGATATTTATGATAGGGAAGCCCGCGTCGGGCGTGAAAACCATCGGCGGGAAATTCTCGTGCTTGAGATAAAAATCGAGGTCCTCGGAGCCGTTTTCCTCGTCCGTGCCGAAGATTAGCCGAACTCCCTTTTTAAGCGGAAATCCAAGCTCTTTCACGCATTTCATCGCGAAAAGCGCCGCCACGGCGGGTCCTTTGTCATCGATAACTCCGCGGCCGTAAAGCACGCCGTCTTTTTCCGTGAGCGTAAACGGGTCGGTTTTCCAGCCCTTTCCGTTCGCGGGAACAACGTCAAGGTGACACAAAATCCCAAGCTCAGCCTTGTCGCCAAGCTGCGCGAAGCCGATTGCGCCGTCGCAGCAGCCAGTCTTAAAGCCGCTTTCTTCGCATATCCTAAGCATTTTTTCGAGAACGCGCTTCGGTTCTTCGCCGAAAGGTGCGCCGTCGGACGGATTTCCGAGAACGCTCGGAATTTTCACAAGCTCCGCCAAAACCGCCTTGATTTCGTCCTGTTTTCTTGAAATATAATCGTGAATTTCGGTCATTTTTTCATCATCTCAATCATCATATCCGCGACTTTATATACGTCGCCGCAGCCTGTCGTAATCACAAGGTCGCCGCTTTTCACGTTGTTTACAACATTCTTCGCGACCTCCTCGAAAGTCGGAAACCACACGCACCCGTCAATCTTGTCTGCGAGGTCTTTCGCGTAGATATTTAGGGTATTTTTTTCGCGGCTGCCCATAATTTCGGTCAGCACTACTTTGTCCGCTATTGAAAGCGCTTCGGCAAATTCGTTCAGCAGCATTGCCGTGCGCGAATAGGTGAACGGCTGATGAACAACCCAGACTCGCTTGAACGACATTGCTTTCGCGGTTTTCAGCGTTGCGGCAATTTCGGCGGGATGGTGACCGTAATCATCGACAAAAGTCACTCCGTCAATCTCCGCAAGCCGCTCAAATCGCCTCATCGCTCCCGTGAATTTCGCCATTCCGCGCTGTATCGCTTCAATCGGTATTCCCGCCGAATAAGCCGCCGCGCAAGCTGCCGCGGCATTGTAAACATTGTGTTCTCCGGGAACGTTGACTTCAATTTCGCCAAGCGATTTATTCTTGTTTATGAGAGTAAATTTCCACGAAAAATCCGAAATCTGCCTGATATTTTCGGGGTAGAAATCGCAGTCGGCGGTCTTGCCAAAAGTAACTATTTTCGCCTTTGCGCCGCTGTTTTTCACAGCTTCAAGCGTATTTGCGTCGCTTCCGTTCGCAACGATAATATCTGTCGTAAGCGCGCAGAATTTCTCAAAGCTCTCCTTGAGCCGCTCCATTGTCTTGAAATAATCCATATGGTCGCGGTCGATGTTGAGAATAATCGAGATATTCGGGAAAAGATGCAAAAATGTGTCCTTGAACTCGCAAGCTTCGCACACCATATACTCGGATTTTCCCGCGCGCCCGCTGCCGCCGATAGCCTTTAGCTTGCCGCCGATAACAGCCGACGGGTCGACTCCCGCTTCAAGCAAAATCATCGTGAGCATCGAAGTCGTGGTTGTTTTTCCGTGAGTACCCGAAACGCAGAAAGCCTTGCTGAACTGCTCCGTCACAAGTCCGAGAAGCTCGCTTCTTTCGGCAACGTAAACGCCGTTCTCGCGCGCTTTTTTCGCCGCGATAAGCTCGGGATTGTCCTCCATAATCGCCGCGGAATAGACTATGCAGTCCGCGCCCGCGATATTCTCCGCCGCCTGACCGAGAAAAACGGGTATTCCCATAGCGCGAACTGCTTCAAGCGTTGCGGTTTCGTTGTTGTCCGAGCCTGTGAGATAATAGCCCTTTGTGTGAAGAATTTGCGCGAGCGGGTACATTCCGCTTCCGCCTATGCCTATAAAATGGATATGCTTTTTACCTTTAAGAAAATTATCCAAGATAACAGCTCCTTGCGTAAATAATATTAGGTCACCTCTAAAAACCTTATGTGAGCGAAAATGTGCAGTGCGCACCATCTTCGTCGTCAAACCTCCTCGTAAGGCATACAGCCTTACTTCGTCGGCTTTCCTAGAAGTCGGCACACCCTGCCCATTTTTGCTTTTCACACCGGTTTTTAGAGTTTCCCATTACTAATTTATGAATATTCCGCCGCTTTTATCCCACAATAATTACCGACAAAACTTTTTCGGAGGTAACTATGGAGATTAGCGACGTTAAAATCAGAAAAACAATGCACGAGGGCAGGCTTCGCGCGGTTGTGTCGATAACGATTGACAACGCGATTGCAATTCACGACATAAAGCTTGTTCAGGGCGACGACAGAATGTTTGTGGCTATGCCGTCCCGCCGCGAGGAGAGCGGAGTTTTCCGCGACATCATACACCCGATATCGTCGGATATCCGCGACGAGCTTGAGGAGAAAATTCTCCGCGCCTATCGCGACTATATTCAATAACCCAGCAAAATCAGAGTTTTCAGAATAGCGACCTGCGTTTTCGCGTCGGCAATTTCGTTGTTCATAATCATTTCAGCCGCTTTTTTAAGCGGTATTTTTTCTGTTTCGAGGAACTCGTCCGCGTCAAGCTTCTGTTCTCCCGCGTGAAGTCCGCGCGCGAGGTACATATGAATTATTTCGGTATCGTAAGCGGGCGTGGGAACAAGGTTTCCGAGGTATTCAAAGCTGTCGCAGACGCAGCCTGTTTCCTCTTTAAGCTCGCGAAGTCCGCAGTCGCGGTGATTTTCGCCGTATTCAAGCTTTCCTGCGGGAATTTCGAGGAAAACCCGCTTGTGCGGATAGCGAAACTGCCTTACAAAAATCACGTTTTCGTCCTCGTCAAGCGGCACAACGCAAACTCCGCCGGGGTGCTTGATAACCTCGCGCTTTACGATATCGCCGTTTTCAACCTCCGCCTTATCGACGAAAAGCTTCACGATTTTGCCGTCGTATTTAAGCTCGCTTTCAACAGTTTTTTCTTCAAGTTTCATATAAACCTCGTTATTCATCATCGTCGTTTTCGCTGTATTTTTTGGAAATCTCGCTGATATAAGCGTCGTGCGCCTTAACACCGTCGATACGTTCAACCGCATAAAGGTGAGCGCAGGGCAGGGGCTTTTCGCGTCTGATAACCCTGAAAATCACGATATATATTGCAAGGAACGCAATTCCCGCGACAGTGCAGAATATTCCGAGCGAAAGCCCGGGAGTTTCGTACTTAAACGTAATTTCGCAAAGCCCCTCGGGAACGCGTATCCCGCAAAGACCGCCGTTTATCTTGTCAACCTCGGCGGGCTTTCCGTTGATTTCCGCGCTCCAGCCTTCGCAGTAGGGAACGCTGAAGCAGACGAGCTTTTCGCTTTGATAGCGCGTTTTCGCGGTGAAGCCCTCTTTGGTAACGCTGAACTGAATTACGCCGTTTTTGATTTTATCCTTTGCGTCAAGCAAAAACTGACTCTTTGAGTAAACGAAATCGGTTCTGTCCTTTTCGAGAATATCGCCGTATTTGTCAATCTGTTCGTCCGTGAGGAAAACCGAGCGCACCATAAGCTTGTCCGCGTAATTTACGCCTTTTACGGTTTCAATCGGGAAATATGTGTCATATGCAAATCCCATAGGAAGCGCGTAGTCGGTTTTGTAGAGGTCGTATTCGCCCTGCGTATCGAAATATTGATAGATTTCGAGGTCCTCGATTGCGTCGGAGCGCTTTGTGCCGTTCATATCGCGCGGTATCATAAGATATTTTACTCTTGCAAGCGCGCGGAACGCATAATACGAGTATTCCGGCGCAGAATTTACGGAACGGTTAATTCCGAGCGTCTTGTACAGCTCAAAGGTCGAGCCGGGAATAATGCTTGTAAAGCTTTTAAGGGAGCTGCTTCCCGAGAACATATTGAAGTTATTTGTTTCGTTAACTCCCTCTATGCGGTAGAAATCGGGGTCGTCTATCTCAAACCTCGCCGAAGCCATCTGATTATACCGTCCAAGCTCCGGTCCGATAAGCCTGCCGACGCCGATAAAATAGTATCCCAAAATCATCGAAGCCGCGATAACAGAAGCCGTGATAGTCTTTTGGAAGAACTTCGCGGAGCTTGTTTTGCGGGATTTGATGATGATAAACAGGCAGAAAATGGAAACCGCCGCAAGGAAAATCTGGACATAGACCGTGGGGTCCATTGACGCAAGAAATCTCGGAAGCATAACCTCGGTTTCCTTGCCGTTTATATCCTTGACTTTTTTGGTAAACGGAGCGAACAGCGCGAGTACGGACATCACCGCGACGACGCCCGCGCAGACCTTGTTTCCGAAGCGCAGGTCAAATTCTTCGCGTTCGATAGTATAGACGGTTGCAAGGCAGCAGATAAGCTCCGGCATATAGAACCAGCGCGTGTAGTAGTTGTCGTTGAATAGGGTAAACGCTGCGTTAAGTCCCGGAATAAACGCCATAAACAGGCAGACAAACAGAAGCGTTCTCGCCCAGTGCTTTTTCGCGCCCTTGATGAACGCGATAACTCCCGCCATTGAAAACAGCGGCAGATAAAGCGCAACGCTCGACCATTTTGCGTTCGCTTCCGTGAACATATTGTTTCTTGCGGCAACCTCGGGCGGGAAGAAAAAGCTTTCAAGAAGCAGTCCATAGCGCTGTTCGTTAGAGTAGAACAGAAAATTCCAGTTTTTGAGAATATTAGTCGAGCGCGGCACGTCGAGTACCTGATAAATCGACGGAACGAACAAAACTCCCGCGATGAGAACGCCGATTACGCTCTCGGCGGCGAGCTGTAAAAATTCCTTTAAGCTCACGCGGAAGCGCTTGTCCATTGTGCATCTTACGATGAAGTAAACAACGAGGAAAACACATTCTCCGATGAAGAAGAAGTAGTTTGCAAGGCAGTTTATCGCAACGACAAGCGCGAAAAGCCCCTTTCTCTTGTTTACGACAAATTCTTCAAGTCCCACAAGCAGGAGCGGGAAATACATAAACGCGTCCTGAAACTGAAAGAAAACGTTGTAGAGATTGAAGCTTGAAAAAGCGAACAGAAGTCCGCCGATAAGCGCGGAATGAGGCTTTGCGACAAATCTTCTGATGAATGTGAACGCGAAAAGCGAAATCAACCCGAATTTAACGCAGAGCAGCGGCGCCATAAGATACGGCGAAAAAGACGCGGGAAACAGCGTCATAATCCAGAAAAACGGGCTTCCGAGCGTGTAGTAGGTATAGCTTCCGAAGAAATTCGCGCCGAGGTCCGTTCCCCAGTCCCAGCCGAGCGTGCCGTTGTGAACGGCTTCAACGCTGTGCTTGAAGAAGGGAATTTGCTGAGCGTTGTAGTCGCCGTAGAAGATGAAATATCCGCCGTCAATCAACACAAACGGCAAAAACAGCGCCGCCGCCATTATCAGAGCGTAAAGAAAGGATTTTTGGTAATATTTTTTCTCGGATTTATACATTGATTTTTCTCCAAATTTTTTACATCTTTTCGGGAGCTTCGATTTTCAGAAGCGCTAAAACGTTCGCGATTACGGTTCTGCAAGCCTCGCAGAGCGCAAGTCTAGACAGCTTAACTTCCTTTTCAGCGTCCTTGATAGCGCAGCAATCGTAGAATTTATGGAAAATCTGCGCAAGCTCGTACACATATTTTGTCAGCTTAAACGGCGAGTATTCCTTCGCGGCTTCATTTATAAGCTCGGGATACTCGGCGATTTTGCGGACGAGCGCCTTTTCTTCCTCGGCAGTGAAAACAAGCGGCTCGCCGTTATATTTCACGCCGTCCTCGGCTTGCTTTTCGATAACGCGGCAAATTCTCGCGTGAGCGTACTGAACGTAAAAAACGGGATTTTTGGAGCTTTCCTCAACGGCGAGGTCGAGGTCAAAATCGAGGTGAGTGTTCGCGTCGCGGAGATTAAAGAAAAATCTCGCGTTGTCGATAGGCACTTCGTCAAGCAGCGTAGCGAGCGTAATCGCTTTTCCTGAGCGCTTCGAGAGCTTAATCGGCTTTCCGTCGCTCACAAGCATAACCATCTGGCAGATTACAACGTCAAGTCTGCTTTCGTCAATGCCCATCGCCTGAAGGCAAATTCTCATTCTTTTGACGTAGCCGTGGTGGTCTGCGCCGAGAACGTCGATTGCCTTGTCGTAATTTCGGGTTACGAGCTTGTTGTAGTGATAAGCGATATCGGGGACAATGTAAGTGGGGAAGCCGTTCGAGCGCACCAAAACGAAGTCCTGTTCGCCGCCGAAATCGGTTGCGCGAAGCCAAAGCGCGCCGTCCTTTTCGTAGGTATGACCGCCCTTTTTAAGGTGTTCGATAACCTCGTTTACAGCGCCGCTGTTGTGAAGCGTGCTTTCCTTGAACCAGTTGTCGTACTTAATTCTGTACTTGAGCAGGTCGGTTTCGAGAATTTTTTCGTTAATCGGAAGCGCATAGTCGACAAGCGCTTTTTTGCGCTCGTCGGAAGGCTTTTCGGAAAGCGCTTTTCCGCCGAACTTGTCGTAATAATTCTTCGCGTGAGCGATAATATCCGCTCCGAGATAAACGTCCGCGGGCATATAGAACGGGTCGTTCTTGTCGGCGGGCTCGTCCTCTTTATCGGAAACGGTCTTTGCGAAAATCTCGCGGCAGAGCGCTTCGTTGTCGGGAAATTCAGCGATGAGAGCCTGTCCCGCGTCGGAGCAGAGCTGCATATAGCGCAAATCGAGCGAATTTCCGAACTTCGCGACCTGATTTCCCGCGTCGTTGACGTAAAATTCGCGGTCCGCCTTATATCCCGCCGCGTCCAGAAGCGAAGCCAGACAGTCGCCGATAGCGCCGCCGCGCGCGTTGCCGATATGCATAGGACCCGTGGGATTCGCCGAAACGAACTCAACGAGAACGCGCTTTCCGCGTCCGAGATTAGTTTTACCGTAGTCCGCGCCGAGGCTCAGCGTGTTCCCGACAACCGACTTATACCAGTTATCGCCGAGGAAAAAGTTGAGAAATCCGGGACCCGCAAGCTCGATTTTCCCGAAAAGCGTTCCCGTAAGCGAAACCGCGTCCTTTATCATCTCGCCGAGTGCGCGGGGATTTGTCTTGAGCGCTTTCGCGCAAACGAGCGCCGCGTTCGCTGAAAAGTCGCCGTGAGCGTTGTCCGCAGGCACGGTGACGGCGAACGCGGGAAGCGGCTCCGCGGGAATTTTTCCCTCGGAAACAAGCTTTCCGAGCGCGTTCATAATTATTTCGTTAATCTCGTGTTTTGCTTCTTCAACAGCATTGTAATACATAAAAAACCTCGCTTACATCTTTACGTTTATACTTATTTCATTTTCGGTCATAAGCCCGCCGTTAATGTCAACAGTGTATTTCAGGCTGACTTTTCCGCCGTTTTCGTTAAGCTCGTTAACCAGCTCGTCGGTTGTTATCCCGACCATACAGTCGCCGTATTCCGTCCCGTATTGACAGAAATGGCGCGTTTTGTCCTCGAAAATAAGGCTTGAAAAGGCTGTTCCTGTGCGGGTTAGGGTCATTTTATTCCCATCGACGTGAAGCTGAACGTGGCTTCCGTCATAGCCCGTGGCTTCGCTTTCGTCATAATCAATGAAAAACGAGCCTTTATGCAGGCGAAATTCGCCTCTTGTGAACAATTCCGACTCATCGGTGACGCCGTCGGACGTCTGTTTGATATTCAGTATTATTGAACAATTTTCCAACTTTTTTCTCTCCGTTTGCAGTAATTTGCAGGCAAATTTCCGTTATTCCATTGCAAGCTGAATGAGTCTGTCGATAAGCTCGGAATACGAAATTCCCATATTCTCGATAAGCTTCGGATACATACTGATAGGCGTAAATCCGGGGATTGTGTTGATTTCATTGAGGATAATATCCTCGTCGTTCACGAAAAAGTCAACTCTCGCCATTCCTCCGCAGCCGCACGCTTTATACGCTTTTTTCGCGATTTCGCGCAGCTTTTCCGTCTGTTCGGGCGAAATTTTCGCAGGAATATCGAGAACGGAAGTGCCGTTTTTGTACTTCGCGTCATAGTCGTAAAATCCCTCCGCGGGCGTTATCTGACCGGGAATTGAAGCGAGCAGATTTCCGATATTTCCGAGAACCGCGCACTCGACCTCCTTGCCCTTGATTTCCTTTTCGACAACAGCCTTTTTTCCGTGAGCAAACGCGATTTTCAGCCCTTCTTTAAGCTCCTCGGCGTTTTCCGCGCGCGAAACTCCCACCGACGAACCCGCGCAGGCAGGCTTTATGTAAACGGGATAACCGAGCTTTTCTTCGACAAGTTCGGTCGATTTCTCCATATCCTCAAGCGAAAGACGGCAAAGCGCGACAAACGGCGCGGTTTTAATTCCCGCGCAGTCGAGCAGCCTGTGAGTAACCGATTTATCCATACAGTCCGCCGAAGAAGTCATATCGCAGCCCACGCAGGGCAGACCCGCAAGCTGGCACAGTCCCTGAATTGAGCCGTCCTCGCCGTTCATACCGTGAAGAACGGGAAAAACCGCGTCAACCTTGCGGAGATAAGCCTCGTCGTTTCCCATAATGATAAATCCCTTGTGGAGCGCGTCGGGGCTTAATATCGCCGTGCAGCAGTCGGGATTGTTTTCCCATTCGCCCGTTTTAATGTACTCGTATTCTCCCGGATAATAGAGCCAGTGACCTTTTTTCGTTATACCAACGCAGATTATATCGTATTTATCGGTTGGAATGTTCTGAAGAACGTGATAAGCCGAAACAAGCGAAACCTCGTGTTCGCTTGAAACGCCGCCGAAAAGAACCGCAATTTTCTGTTTGGACATAATTATCCGCCTTTCTTTATAAACCTTGCGTAAGTTTTTGTTTGCTCCCGCATAATAACTCAAATTACATTATACCACAAACGCGAACGGATTTCAAGGGGAAAAAGGTCGATTTGCGGAAAAATGCGGCAATAATTTGGCTGCGCCGAACCTTGCCGAGCAATCGGATTATATGCGCCTAATCAATGAAATTTTCTCTTTTTTTCAATTTCATCGGATAAATCAAAAAGCGGCGGAAATCCCCGCCGCCTTGTGTTATTCTTCATTATCGCCCGCGAGCTGACTTTGATGCTTCGTGAAGAAGTCGACTCTCGGCTCAAGGAACTTAAGCTTGTGGTCTTTTCCGCCGGTAAAGTCCGCGAGAGTATCGAAAATGCGCTCCCAGCTCCAAAATTCCTCGCCGAGCTGCAAGTATTCGAGTATCATTTCCGTTCCTGCGGGAGCCATCGGGTGAAGCAGAACCGCCGCTGTTCTTATCATATGGAACACGTTTATCAGAGCGGCGCGGCGAAGCTCGTTATCATCGGCTTTGTCGGCTTCTCCGAGAACTTTTGACGAATATTTCGACATCTTTCTGATATAGCTGTCGAGAACGTAGGTCGCCTGATGGAACTCAAATCTGTACATAAAGCGCTCGTAATCAAGAACGGCTTTTTTCGCCTCGGCAAGAATATCTTCGGAAACCGCCCCGACAGGCATTTCGCCGTCAAAATACTTCTGAACCGTGTAGAAACACGTTCTGATAACGCGGTTGAACACGTTTGACAGCAAAAATCCGTCCTTTACAACGGGGTCGGGGTCGTCGGGCTTTGCGTTAGGATTGTAGGGCTTTGGCATAAAGCTTACGCTGTGCTGTCCCAGACCAAGACCGAGGAAGTGCATACGAAGCTGTTCGGGAGTGTAGAAATCGAGCAAATCCGCAGCCATAGGAGGCTTGATTGCGCCCGAACTCGACGCTTTTTTGTCGAGGAAGAGAATGTGATTGTTCGCGCAGAGAACGGGAAGCTGCATTTCGCCGTCTGCGGGAGTTATCGTGTTTTCGCCCTTTTGCAGCGCGATGAACATACCCATTTCCGCAACGCCGTAGAAGTAGATGTTGTCCGCGCCGATGAACTGATAAACCTGCGCGTCCTTACTGCACCAAAAGTCCTTCCACTCGTCCATACTGCGTCCCTGCGCTTCAAGAGCGGCTTTGGTGAACGAAATCGGCGCCCAAAGGCTTTCGGGCCACACCCAAACGGTAAGCGGCGCTTCGCCCTCGAGAACGGGCGCTTTTACTCCCCACTCAATGTTTCCGGTAAGTCTGAACGGAACGAGCGTTTTTCCCGTGCGATAGCGTATTCCGCTTGCGGAAAGAATTTCGCAAGCCTTGTTCATTTCGTCGAGCGTCTTGAAGGCAATCGTAAACGAGGGCTTTTTCTTCTCCTCGATGAACTCGTGTTCGGGCATCTGCGGCTTTACCTTCTCATATTCGCCGATAAGCTCGTTTTTGATGTGGATAACGGGGTCGGCGAGAAACTCGGAAATCGTGCTTGAAACAAGCTTTCTGACGTTCTTCTGCTTTGAGATTGAAGCCGCGTACTCCTTGAGCAGACCGCTGTAAGACGGCAGGTCGAAGTACCAGTTTTCAACGTCCTTCATAACGGGAGTTTCGCCCGTGAGCGTGCTTTTCGGGTCGATAAGGTTTTCGGGCATATACTGATGTCCGAGGTCGCACTCGTCCGCATAGCCTTTTTCGCTCTGGCAGCCGTCAACGGGGCATTTTCCGACAACCTGACGTCCGTTGAGGAAGCAGCCCGCTTTCTCGTCGAAGAACTGCTTTGTGACGATTTTTTTGAGATGACCGTTATCATAAAGCCTGCGAATGAACTTGTCGGTTACGTCGTCGTGGATTTCCGCGGTTCTCCCAAGTCCCGAGGCGCCGAACATATTAAGGCTTATCAGATAATCGCCGAGCGTTTTCTTCTGCGCGTCGTGGTTTTCCTTAACGAAGTCGCGGATTGTGCCGGTAAAGCCCTTTTCCTCGCAGAGCTTGCGATAGCTTTCCGCGATGGGCGAGCCGTAGCAGTCCGTTCCCGAAACGAAAATTACGTTATCCTTGCCTATTCTGTCGCGGAGAAATCTCGCATAGCAGTCCGCGAAAACGAACACGCCGCCGATGTGACCGAAATGAAGCTTTTTGTTGCCATAGGGCATTCCGCCCGTGATAACCGCTCTTTTCGGGAACTCGGGGCGGGGTATTTCGTGAAATTCCTTTTTATTTTCAGACATTTTTCTCTAATCCTTTCTCCTCGGAATTTTGATTATCGGCAAATTCAAAGTCGATAAATCCGCCGTTTACGTTAACCGAAACGCATTTAATTCTCACCTTATCGCCGACGATATACAGCTTTCCGTTCGGCGCGCCCGTGAGAATAACGCCGTGTTCAACCTCGTAATCGCCCGCGGGAAGCTTCGCAACGGAAACCATTCCCTCGACCGTATTTGCGAGGCAGACGAAAATTCCGCTCGGCGAAACTCCCGAAATTATTCCGTCAAATTCCTCGCCGATATGCTTTTTCATATATTCCGCCATATAGAAATTTTCGCAGTCGCGCTCGCATTTTACAGCGGAAAGCTCGGTTACGCTTGCGCGCTGTGAATTTTCGGCGGCGAACTTCTCGTACTTTTTAACGAGCTTTTCGCTGTTCAGCGCATAGACGTAATCCGTGAGAATACGGTGGATTGAAAGGTCCGCAAGACGGCGGATAGGCGAGGTGAAATGCGCGTATTCCGGCATAACCAGACCGTAGTGACCGAGCGGTTCGTCCGAATATTTCGCTTTCATCATCGTCCTCAGCACGATTTTGTTGATAACCGAGTATTTTTCGGTATCCTTTGCGTCGCGGATAACCTTAGCAAGGTCTGCGGCGGTTGATTTTTCGTTAATGCCCTCCGGATTGATACCGAGCGCCGTGAGCGTATCGGCGAGCGTGAGGAGCTTTTCCTCCGCGGGCGGCTCGTGGACGCGGTAAACGAACGGGAACTTCTCTTTCATCGCGAGAGAAGCCGCCGCGTTATTCGCCATAAGCATAAATTCCTCGATAACCTTTTCCGCCGTGCCGCGCTCGCGAGGCTTTATATCAACGCAAACGCCGTTTTCATCGGTAATTATCTTTGCTTCCTCGGTATCGATTTCGGGAGCGCCGCGGTTAATTCTGTTCTTTTCGAGAATAGCCGCAAGCTCCGTCATAATCGGTATTCTGTCGATAACGCGCGCGTATTTTTCCTTAATCCGCTCGTCCGCGCTGCCGTCGATTATCTTGTTAACCTCGGAGTAAACGCCTTTAACGCGGCTTCTGATAACGGATTTCTCAAAGCGAAACGAGCTTATTTTGCCGTCCGCGGAAACGTCCATAAGGCAGGAGAAAGCCAGCCTGTCCACGTTCGGATTGAGCGAGCAAATTCCGTTTGAAAGCTCGCGCGGCAGCATCGGCACAACCATATCCGCGTAATAAATCGAAGTTCCGCGGTAAAACGCTTCCTTGTCGATAGGAGTTCCTTTTTTTACATAATGCGAAACGTCCGCTATGTGAACGCCGAGCTTATAGCCGTTTTCCGTTCGCGCAATCGAAACCGCGTCGTCGATATCCTTCGTGTCCGCGCCGTCAATCGTGAAAATCGGCTCGCCGCGCAGGTCGAGTCGGCGAGCGATTTCGTCCTCGTCGGGTTCGTCGATATTGAAAGTCTGCGCCTGAACGAGAACTTCCTCGGGAAACTCCGTGTGAAGCCCGTTTACAAGCAGGTAAGCCTCGGCGCTTGCCCGTGCGTTTTCGCACGAACCGAAGCTGTCCTCGATGCAGACGGTGTGTTCATAGTGATGCTCGCCGCGCTTTTTTATCGAGAACGCAACCTTGTCGCCAACGTGAAGCTGTTTGCTGCCGAATTTCGCGATATACAGCGGTTCCGCGCACATCTTGTCGGGAAGCACCATAAGTCTGTTCCCCTCGGAAACGATAACTCCCGACTGAAGCCCCGCGCTTTCTTCAAGCACCGCGAGAACAACCGCCTCGGCGGATTTTTCCTCGAAAGCGGGCGCGGTTTTCTTCGCGAGAACGATATCTCCGGGAACGGCTCCGCGCAAATCCTTTCCGCGTACGAAAAATTCCTCGCAAATCTCGCCGTCATCGCGCGTGATAAAGCCCGATTTCGGGGTAATTCTCGCAACGCTCGCCTTGAAATAATTATCGGGATTTTTCAGCCGCCACACGCCCTTTTTGTTCGTGATATCGCCGTATCTTTTCATCTCGGCAAGCGCCTGTTCAAGCTTTTTCACGGTTTTTTTGGGTATTTCGAGCGTTTTCACAAGCTCTTTTTGCGAAGCTCCGTCGTCGCTTTCGTAAAGCGCCTTAAGAATGTTAATTTTGATTTTATTCATAGAAACACCTCTTGTTTCCGAAAAAAACAGACAGACGAAAAGCCTGTCTGCTCATTTTCAGTTATTGAGCCGAGCTTTCCGCCGAGCTGCTTTCGGACGAGTCGGAGCCGCTTTCGGAAGAACCGCTGTCCGAAACCTCGCTTACAACCGAAGAATTGCTTGCGCTTGTATCGTCCTTTTTGCCTCCGCCCCAGTAAACGTTAATTACGTTAACCGCAACCGCAAGCACAAAGAAAATTACCGCCGCGGCAACAGTCGCCTTGTTAAGCATCGCGTCCTTTGTTCTGCCCGCGTTCTTCTGATAGAAGCTGTCGGACGACGAACCCGAAATTGTCTGCGACATCTGAGTTTTGGTATCCTTTACAAGTACGACCACAACTATAAAAATGCAGGCGATAATAAGAATAATCGCGCTAACTACTTCAAAAATGCTCATATTATTGAACTTCCTCCAAAATATAATAATGCAATACTTTGATATTATACCATACAATTACTAAAATTTCAAGTATTTTTTTCATAATTTACAAAAAAATTAATTGCGGTTAATATTACATAATGTGGTTGACTTTTTTGCTCAATTATGGTAAAATATAAAATGAGTATTTATGCAGGCGGGTGAAATGCGTGATAAAAG
>DBIU01000009.1:22566-29077 GCA_002304735.1 Ruminococcaceae bacterium UBA794
AAAAGCGGTGTTTTTTGATATGGACGGACTTCTCCTTGACACGGAAAAGCTGCTTGTGCGGTTTTGGCGGCAGGCTTGCAGCGAGGCGGGGTTCGATATGACGCAGGAAATCGCGCTTAATATCCGTTCGATGCACAGGAATTTTGCCATACCTTATCTTAAAAGCGTTTTGGGCGAGGACTTTGATTACGCGAAAACGCGCGCAAGGCGAATGGAGCTTATGGGCGAATATCTCGCGAAAAACGGTCTTGAGCTGAAAAAAGGCGCGAAAGAGCTTCTCGCATATCTAAATGAGAAGAAAATACCCGCCGCCGTCGTTACCGCGACGGACAGCGAGCGCGCCGAAAAATATCTGAAAGAAACGGGAATTTTCGGGTATTTTGACAGGATAATCAGCGCCGCTATGGTAAAAGAGGGCAAGCCAAAGCCCGATGTTTATCTTTATGCGGCGGAAGCGCTTGGTTTCGACCCGAAAGACTGCGCGGCGCTTGAGGATTCGCCGAACGGTGTGAAATCGGCGGCTTCGGCGGGGTGCAGGACGATTATGGTGCCGGATTTGACCGAACCGGACGAGGAACTCTTACATATTATAACGGCGAAGGCAAATTCGCTTTTTGATGTTATTGAAATTATCGACAAGAAAATATAAATTTGCTTTTGAAAGGCAGGTGTTTTTATGGACGGAATTGAGAATAATAACAGCGCGGCGGGTTTTGCGGGCGAAAAGTATGCCGTTACTCCTCTTGACTGCCGTGTTGACGTTTCGGTTGACGCGGGCGGAAAAAACGTCAATCTCACGCTTCTTTCTCCGATGAACGGAGGGCGCGACGCTACCGTTCAGATGGTTCACGACGAGCTGAATAAACAGGGCATTGTTTACGGAATTGACGAAAAGGCGATAAAGAAAATGGTCGAGGAGCGCTATTACGATACTCCCGTAAACGTTGCAAATTATACCGCGCCGAAAAGAGGCGCGAACGGCTTTATAAGCTATCGTTTCGACAAGGAGCATAAGCTTAAGCCTCAGCAGGACGAATTTGGCGTTGCGGATTTTCGCGAGCTTAATTCTATCGTTCCCATAAGGAAAAACGAGGTTATCGCGGATATTATTCTGCCGGGCGAAGGTACGCCGGGAATGAGCGTTTTCGGCGATGAGCTTCCCGCGGAGCCGGGAATAGCGGCGAAGGTTTCCGTCGGCAAGAATACTCTTGTTACAACGGACGGGAAGAATATCGTTGCAGCCTGCGACGGACACATTGTTTTCGGAAACGGCTGCTTTAACGTTGAGGAAGTCGTTACAATACGAACCGACCTTGACATTTCCGTCGGAAATATCAGCTTTTTCGGCGATGTTCACATAAAGGGCAACGTTATGGAGGGCTTTTCGGTTAACGCGGGAAAGTCGCTCAAGATTGACGGAAGCGTTTTCGGCGGCGAAATCAGCGCGGGCGGAAAATTGACGGTTGTCGGCGGGTGCATCAATTCAAAGGTGAAATGCGGCGGCGACGCGGATATAGGATTTTGCGAAAACTCGAATATCTTCGTAAAAGGCGATATTACATCGAAGCAATTCGCGTTCTGCACTGTTTTTTGCTATGGAAAGCTGACGACAAAGGGCGCGCGCGGAGTAATCGCAGGCGGCAAAATCACCGCGATGCACGACGTTAACGCGGGCGTTATCGGCTCGGAAAAGTATACGCCGACCGAGGTGAATATAGGCGACGGCTCCGTTCTTTTCGCGAGAAAGCGCGAGGCTGAAGCGGAGCTTGCGGAAGCCGTGAGAATATTCGACCTTTCGATAAAAAATCTTGCTTTTCTTAAGAACAGAAAGGATATGCAGGGCGGCGCTCTGAACGATGAACAGCAGCGCCAGCAGCGCATTGAAATGCAGAATAAGCTGTTTTACGGTATGAAGAAGTCGGAGCTTCAGGAAACAATCGCGAAGCTTGACGCGGATATCAATAACAGAGATAATCTGAGCGCTGTCTGCAACGGGATAATTTACCCCGGAGTGAGATTTTGCATAAACTTCCTTACGCTCGACGTTGTGGAAATGGCAAGGCACGCCCGCGTCACGATTGTAAACAACACGCTTACCATTCTGCCGATGTAATCCGAAGCCGCGGGAGCTTTTCCGCGATGTTTCGGGGCTTGGGAAAGGTTTTGTACTGGGAGAACAGATGAAGAGTAATATTCTGATTATAATTGCCGTTATTCTCGCGGCGGTCGGGGTTATCACGCTTGTGATTATCTTCAGTCAGCCCGCGGACGGCGAAGGTTCGTCCGATTTTCGGTATTCATCGGAGTTTTCCGGCTCGTCCGACGACAGCGGCAGCCCCTACGGCGGCTCGGAAAGCACGATAAGCCACCGTCCCGGCGACGGTCAGAGCAGCGAAGCCGCGAAAAACGTTGTTGCAATGGCTTATTCTTTGATTAACACGCCGTTTGCGGAAAACGGAGCTTCTCCGGACGGCTTCGACAACTCGGGCTTCATCTATTATGTGATGAGGAAAAACGGCTTTCTCACCTGCCCGAGAGGCACAATCGCGCAGTCGGAATGGGGCGCGAAACGAAATTATGGGAAGCTCTGCGCGGGCGACCTTGTGTTTTTCTCGGACGACGGCGAGAACGGCGTTAGCTTTGGCGGAATTTATGCGGGAGGCGGCGAGATGATAGCCTGCATTACGCATAACGGAGTGTCAAAGGTCTGGAGTATTGACATTACAACGGACTATTATCGAAGAAATTTTGTGCGCGGAATTGCCATAAGCTGAGCTTCCGCGCGGCTTTTTGAAAGGAACTTGCCGAATGAAAACGGTTATCGCCGACAACAGCCTATGCACAAACGTTATTCCCGAAAGCGCGTCGGGCGAGGATATTTTCAGCTATATCGAAATGCTTGCGGCGTCCGGAGTGAAGCTGGTTGAGCTGGATTTTCGCGCGGCAATGAAGCTGAAAAAGCTTCCCGAGGGAATTAAATATGTATTCCGCCTTGTCGACCCGATGTTTATGCGGCTGACAGAGGTTTTTGATTTTGACTACGTTTTGCTGACGTTTCCCGACCTCAAAAAGAATATTTCGACAAAAATTCCGCTTGTGCTTGAGCTTCCCGTGATAGAGTCGCTTCCGGGGCGCGCCTTGAGGTTTGCGCAGAACCTCGCGGGCGGGGAAATTTCGCTTCTGCGGCTTTGCGGGAACCTTGATTTCAAAAGCCCCGCGGAGGCTTCGGAGTATGTTCGCCGCTTGAAAAACGACGTTGCGGTGCCGGTTGATTTCTGTCCGCTGAACGAGCGCAGAAACGCTGTTGACAGCGCGATAAAGCTCTCTCTCGCAAATGCCGACGGCGTTACGCTTTCGATGTGTTCGGGCGGGAGGTTTGCGGCTTTTGAGGACTTTGTTTTTACGCTGATTTCGGTGTACGATTCGCTTCCTTCCGAAATAAACGCGGGCGCGATGTGCAGGGCGTCTGTGTTCGGGAATTACATTTTCGGGAATAAACGCGGCGACAGGATAATGCAGCTTATGGAAATCCTTGACAGCGATATAAGAATGTTGAAAAACGCCGACACGGGCGGCGACGTTAAAACGAGAATTAGGCTGAAGGATACGCAGTTTATGCGGCGGGCGTATGTTTCGGCTGTTGAAAAGATGCTGAAAAACGAGGACCTTGCGGAGGATATTTCCGAGGAGCTTGTAAAGGCTGTCGAGAAAAGCGAGGCAAATGTTTTCAGCGATGATATTATGAATGAAAAGCACAGAGGACTGCTGAATTAACGGGTGAAAATTATGATAAAGCTTATTGCTTCGGATATGGACGGAACGCTTCTTGATGATGAGAAAAGGCTTCCGAGGGACTTTTTTCCCGTGCTTGACGAGCTTTACGAGAAGAACATCGTTTTCGCGATTGCGAGCGGGAGAACTTATTCCGCGGTTGAACATCTTTTTCCCGAAGCGTATCTCGGAAAAATGTCTTATATCTGCGACAACGGCGCCTGTACCGTGCTAAACGGGAAGATTGCGAACGTTTTTCCGCTTGAACGGGACGTTTACGAAAAGGTGATTTCGGTATGCGCGGAAACGGAGGATTTTACCGTTATCGTGTGCGCGGAAAGTGGAGTTTATCATCTCGATTTGGACGAAGATTTCACGAAAGACGTAACGAGATTTTACAAATTCCACAATACTGTCGGCGATTTTCTCGATATTAAGGATACGATTTACAAGCTTGCCGTATGCGACAAGAAAGGCGTTCTCCGCCACGGAAAGCCGCTTCTCGAGGGCGTTTTCGGCGATAAGCTGAATATTCAGGCTTCAGGAGAATTTTGGATGGACGTTATGGCGGGCGGAGTGAGCAAGGGCGCGGCTTTGCGGGCGCTTCAGAAAACGCTTGGGGTAACGCGCGCGGAAACGATGGCGTTCGGAGATTATTTCAACGACGCGGATATGCTTATGTCCGCGGATTACAGCTTTTGTATGGAAAACGGCCACGAGGACGTGAAAAAGCTATGCCGGTTTGTCGCTCCGGACAACAACAGCGGCGGCGTGACCAAATGTATCAGAAAATTCGCGCTTTAAGGAGGCATATTAGTTCTTTTTATGAATGTAACGAACATAATAATTATCGTTTTGATGATAATGTTTTCTGCGTTTTTCTCGGCTTCCGAAACCGCTATTTCAAGCGTAAACAGAATACGTCTGAAAAGTATGGCGGAGAACGGAAACCGCGGCGCGGCGCGTGCGCTTCGTATTCTCGGAAAGTACGACAAGGCGCTCACGACCATACTTATCGGCAACAATATCGTAAATATCACCTGCTCGTCAATCGCGACCGTCGTGTGTATCGCGGTTGTCGGGGAGCAGTACGGTTCGCTTGTTTCAACGATTGCAACGACGGTTATCGTGCTGATTTTCGGCGAGGTAATGCCGAAAAGTATCGCGAAAGACCACGCAGAGCCGATTGCAATAGGCGTTTCTGCGGTGATTTCTTTTCTGATGCTGATTTTCACGCCGTTTTCAGCGTTCTTTATTTTGCTGAAAAAGGGCGTCGCAAAGCTGTTTCGCAGCAAGGAGTCCGTAAGCGTGACCGAAGAGGAGCTTATGGCGATTATCGACGAAATTGAGGACGAGGGAGTTCTCGAGCAGCAGGAAAGCAATCTCGTGCGCTCGGCTTTGCAGTTTGACGAAACCACCGTTGACGAGATAATCACGCCGCGCGTGAGCGTTGTCGCGGTTGACGTGAACGACAGCGCAAAGGACATCTGCGATAAGTTTATGAACGAGCAGTATTCGAGAATGCCCGTTTACGAAAAGACGCTTGACAACATAATAGGAGTAATCAATCAAAAGGATTTTCTCAAGGCGTATCTTGAACAGGGCGAAAAGCTGCTTGCGCGCGACGTTGTGCAGGAAACGGTGTATTTCCCGCATATGCTTAAAATTTCAGAGGTTCTGCGCACGATGCAGAAGAAAAAGTGCCATATGTGCGTTGTTCTCGACCAGCACGGCGGAACGCTCGGAATTGTCACGATGGAGGACCTGCTCGAGGAGCTTGTCGGCGAAATCTGGGACGAGAGCGACGAGGTTAAAAGTCCGATTACAACCGTTTCGGAGAACGTTTTCGAGGTTTACGGCGACGTTTCGCTCGGAAATCTCAGAAGATTTTTCTCGGATAGGGAAATTGACGCGGAAATCGAGAGCGAAGCGCATACCGTTGCGGGGTGGGTTCTGGAGCTGTTCGGTAGTATCCCGAAAAACGGCGATACGGTGCGCTCGGAGCGGTTTGTCGTGACTGTCCTTGAAGCGGCGGAGCTGCGTGTGAATAAGGTGAGGATTGAGCTTGTTTCCGACGAGGTGAAGGATTGAAGCTGTTTTACATCGTGCTGATTGTGCTTTCGGGAGGATATCTCGTCGCGCACGTTATGGCGAAGGCGTTTTTCGGAAAAACGCTGTTTCCCGACACAAGCGAGCTTTTCACGAACAAAAAAGAGCGAAATCTCTGGCAGACGGTTTTCCCGAAAAATATGCTGAGGCTAGTGATATTCGTTTTGACAGGCTCGATAAGCGGTCTGCTTATGGATATCGCGGGACTTGCGGGGTGGATTTCGCTGCTGTTTGCGCCGATTGCGGGGATTTTCTTCAATTTTTTGATATCAATGGTGTTTTCGCCGATTTATCTTAAATATCACAAGAGCGCCGAGCCGAACGACGAGGAGCTGTGCGAGCTTACGGGGAAGGTTGTCGAGGACGTCGAGCCGGACGGCTTTGGGGTAATCGAGTTGCGCCACGGCTCGAAAAGCTACCTTTTCCGCGCGGTTTCGGCAAACGAGCGGTTTATTCCGAAGGGAACGAGCGTCGTTGTGATTTACGCGCAGGATTCGTGCTGTTTCGTCGAAAGCGAGGAGCATTTGTGCGATATTTTGTTCGAGAACGATAAGAACGATGATATTAATATAGAAGAAATCGCCGATGAAAACGAAAATTTGGTTCAAGATGAGAAAAATAATAAAAAATT
>DBIU01000009.1:29129-29325 GCA_002304735.1 Ruminococcaceae bacterium UBA794
ATGAGAAAAATAATAAAAAATTATGAAAAAGTGCTTGACAAAATGAGTTTGGTGTGATATAATGAGTATACCTCGAATGGGGTATATTTTTTTGTGCGTTTTTATAAAACGCGTATAACCCCAAAAACGACCGCGGCAAAGGGCTGCGGCTTATGAGGGAGGCAATATGAAAACAGGAGGTGCCGAAAGTGAGAGT
>DBIU01000009.1:29445-30224 GCA_002304735.1 Ruminococcaceae bacterium UBA794
CTTGAAATGAACAAGTACTGCAGATTTTGCAAGAAACACACTCTTCACAAGGAAACTAAGTAATACGGGAGGAATTCAGGATGGCTAAAGATTTGGAGCTTGAGAAAAGCTCTCCCGAGAGTGAAGAGGCAAAAGACAAGGTGAAAAAAAGCGCGGAAAAGTCGAAAAAGACCGATAAGCCGTCTGCAAAGGATAAGGACAAGAAGGCGGCTAAGGGAAAGAAGCCCAAGAAGGGGCTTATAAAGTACCTTAAGGACGCGAAATCCGAGTTTAAGAAGGTTGTTTGGCCGACGCCCAAGGACACGACTCGCAATACGGTTGTCGTTGTGATTGTATGCGTGCTGGCGGGACTGCTGGTGTTCGGACTTGATTCGCTGTTCGGTCTTTTGAACAATTTGCTGTTCAAGTAATTTACGGGGGTTAATATGGCTGACTCAGAAGCAAAATGGTATATTCTTCACACCTATTCGGGTTATGAGAATAAGGTTGCCGCAGATATAATGAAGCTTGTTGAAAACAGAAATCTCCAGAACCTTATCGAGGACGTTATGGTTCCGACTGTGACAAAGACCGTTGAAAGAGAAAGCGGAAAGGTTGTCGAGGTCGAGGAAAAGGTTTATCCGGGATATGTTTTCGTGAAAATGGTGGAAACCAACGAGTCGTGGTATATTTGCAGGAACACCAGAGGAGTCACCGGATTTGTGGGTCCCGAAAGCAAGCCCACGCCGCTCAGCGAGGCCGAGGTAAAGAGCCTTGAGCAGGGCAGGAAGGAAACCGCC
>DBIU01000009.1:30257-41763 GCA_002304735.1 Ruminococcaceae bacterium UBA794
GAAGGAAACCGCCGTTACGTTCGAAAAGGGCGATAAGGTTGTTATCAGACAGGGCGTGCTTGAAGGGTTCGAGGGTACTGTTTCCGAGGTCGACGAGGACAAGAACACGGTTGTTGTCGATGTGTTCAATATGTTCGGAGAGGCTACTCCCACGACGCTTGAAATCACCGCAATCAAGAAAATTTAATTGTTTTTCAAAAAATATGGAGGAAAAACGCTATGGCACAGAAAGTAGTTGGATTTATTAAGTTGCAGATTCCCGCCGGCAAAGCGACGCCGGCTCCCCCCGTCGGACCGGCTCTCGGTCAGCACGGCGTAAATATTATGGCGTTTACGAAGGAGTTCAACGAGCGCACCAAGGATAAGGCGGGTCTGATTATCCCCGTTGTTATCACGGTTTACGCTGACAGAAGCTTCACGTTTATCACAAAGACGCCGCCCGCTTCGGTTCTTATCAAGAAGGCTTGCAAGATTGAAAGCGGCTCGGGCGTTCCGAACAAGACAAAGGTTGCGAAGATTACCAAGGCTCAGCTCAAGGAAATCGCAGAAACCAAGATGCCCGACCTTAACGCAGCGAACATTGATACCGCAATGTCTATGATTGCAGGTACCTGCCGTTCGATGGGCGTAGAAGTTGCAGACTGAATTTAACGTGGGAGGAATTTTTCCGTCAGTGCGGGCTGAAAATGTCCGCCGTACCACAAGGAGGATATATTAATGAAACACGGTAAGAAATATAATGAAAGCGTAAAGCTGATTGAAAACGCAAAGCTGTACGAGAGCGGCGAGGCTCTTGACATCGTTTGCAAGACCGCTAAGGCAAAGTTCGACGAAACCGTTGAGCTTCACGTTCGCCTCGGCGTTGACTCCCGCCATGCTGACCAGCAGGTTCGCGGCGCGGTTGTTCTTCCGAACGGAACAGGTAAGACTATCAGAACGCTCGTTTTCTGCAAGCCCGAGAAGGAAGCAGACGCAAAGGCTGCGGGCGCTGATTATATCGCTGATAACGAAACTATCGCGAAAATTCAGAACGGCTGGATGGACTTCGAGGTTGTTATCGCAACTCCCGATATGATGGGCGTTGTCGGCAGACTCGGTAAGGTTCTCGGTCCGAGAGGACTTATGCCTAACCCCAAGGCGGGTACTGTTACCCCCGATGTTGCCAAGGCTGTTACCGAGGCAAAGGCAGGTAAGATTGAGTATCGTCTTGACAAGTCGAACATCATTCACTGCCCTATCGGAAAGGCGTCTTTCGGCGCCGCTAAGCTTGAGGAGAACTTCAATGCGCTGATGGAAGCGGTTGCAAAGGCTAAGCCTGCCGCTGCCAAGGGTACCTATATCAAGAGCTGCACGGTTTCTTCGACTATGGGTCCCGGTGTCAAGGTTAACACCTTGCGTTTCGGCGTGTAAGCCATTGCTATGCAATAAATTCGACCGCCCGGAGAAATTCGGGCGGCGGTTTTTTAACAAGGCGGCAAACTCAATAAAGTCGGTTTGACGCATAACAAAGCGGATTGATGAAAACGCTGCAAAAGGGAGGCGGAACGTTTGGGATTTGCAAAGGGTTTTAATCAGGTCGAGGCGGCGGCTGAAAAGGCTGTTCGCGGGATTGTCGAGGAGCGCGGATTTTCGCTGTGGGACGTTGTTTTCGTGAAGGAAGGCGCTGCGTGGTACTTGCGGATTTTGATTGACAAGCCGCAGGGCGTTTCAATCGACGATTGCACGTCAATCGACGGCGAAATTAACGCGATTATCGACGCGCAGCCGTTTATCGACAAGATTGATTATCTTGAAATCGGCTCGGCGGGTCTGGAGCGAACAATTCGCCGCGAGGAGCAGATTAAGGCTTCGCTCGGCAGGAAAATCACGCTAAAAACCTACAAGCTCTGCGAGGGGCTTCCCGAAAAGACGGTTAAATGCAAGCTCGAGGATTTTGACGGCGAAAAGGTTCTGATATCGGGCGATTTCGGAAAAAAGGAACTCGCGCTGAGCGATATCTCGGCGATGAACTATGATGATTTTGACGATTTTAATGAATTAATGGAGGTATAAGGGAAAATGGCAAGAAAAAAGACAGTTAAAGGGGAAGACTACGGAGATATTTACGAAAATCTCGCTCTGCTTGCGGAGGAAAAGGGAATTTCAAGCGATATTCTCGCAGAAAAAATCAAGTACGCGATTGAAAAGAGCTTGAAGTCAAACCTGCATTTCGACGACGACGAGGAAGATTTTGTTCACGTTGATATTGATTTGAAGAAGAAAATATTTGACGTTAGCATTATGAAAGAGGTAATCGAGGTTGTCGACAGCCTTTACGAGCCGGAGAAGGAGATTGTTCTCGAAGAAGCGAGAAAGATTGACCCGACGCTTGAGGTTGGCGACAGAGTGAGATGTCCCATTGACACGAAGCTGTTCAAGAGAATTGCCGCGAAGAACGCGAAGGACCTCATCAGACAGGGCTTCTCGAACGCGGAGCGTCAGCATCTCAGCGAAATTTGGGGCGAATACGAGAACGAGGCGGTTTCCGCGGTTGTCACCAAAATTGAGCCGAAAACGCTTCACGCGACTCTCGAAATCAACCACAACGAGGTTATGCTGCCGAGAAGCGAGCAAATTCCGGGCGAAACGCTTGAAGTCGGGCAGGTTGTCCGCGTGTATATTTCGGGCGTTTCAAAGGAATATAAGGAAGGCGACAAAAATCAGTATCTCAAGGTTTCCAGAACAGACAAGTGGCTGATTAAGCGACTGTTTGAGCTTGAGTGTCCCGAAATTTACGACGGAACGGTTGAAATCAAGGCGGTAAGCCGCGCTCCCGGAAGCAGAAGCAAAATCGCCGTTATAAGCAACGACCCGAACGTTGACGCTGTCGGCGCTTGCATAGGTCCGCAGAAGAGCCGTATCAACGCGGTTATGAAAGAGGTTAAGGGCGAGAAAATCGACGTCGTTCTGTACAGCGACGACCCCGAGGAGTTCATAAAGCAGGCTCTCAAGCCCGCCGAGGCAATAAAGGTTGTAATCACGAACCCCAATCCCGACAAGCGCGCGTGCAAGGTTGTCGTTCCGGATTATCAGCTTTCGCTCGCAATCGGAAACAAGGGTCAGAACGCTTGGCTTGCGGCAAAGCTCACGGGCTATAAAATCGACATCAAGGCTGAAAGCACGGTTCGTCCCGAGGATTTCGAGGTTGTTCCGCTTGAAGTGAAGCCGGAGGAGGAAGCTCCCGCGGCTGAGGAAAACGCGGCTGCGAACGAAGCCGCCGAGGCTTCAAAGGAGTGAAGATATGCCCGAAAAGAGAGTTCCGCTCAGAAAGTGCGTTTCCTGCGGTGAAATGATAGGGAAAAAGGGCGCATTGCGAGTTGTAAGGGACAAGGACGGCGCGGTTTCGCTCGATGAAACCGGAAAAAAGGCGGGGAGAGGCGCATATATCTGCCGCGACATAAAATGCTTCGAGCTTGCAAAAAAGGCAAAGAAGCTTGACCGCGCGCTTAAATGCACCGTTCCCGATGAGATATACGATACCATTGAAAAGGAGCTGACTTCCGATAAATAATACGCTCAGCACGTTTTGCCTTTGCAGACGCGCGGGAAAGCTCGAAATCGGATTTGACGCGGTTTGCGGCGAGATTTCGGGGAAGAACGGCGGCGGAGTTGTCCTCGCCGAGGACGTTTCCGCAAAAACGGAAAAGGAAATCCGTTTTCTCTGCGAAAAGCATAAGCGAGAGGTTGTTAAGGCTCGGTTTACAATGGACGACGTGAAAAACGCGGTCGGAAAGCGCGCAGGGGTTTTCTTTATAACCGACGACGGGCTTTTCGGCTCGGTTAAGCGGACAATTCAGCCCGCTGATAACGCCGAACATAGCGACTCAAAATTTGAATAGTCTGGAGGAAATTTACATTGCCAAGCAAACAGATAAAATACAAGGTTCAGGACGTTGCGAAGGATTTTGGAGTTGATAAGGCGGAGCTTATCGAGCTGCTCGATAAGGTTTTCCCGCTTGAAAATCCAAGAAAGGCAACCGCCGCAATCACTGCGGACGAGGTTGGATATATCCTCGAAAAATACACCCGCAAGGGCGAGGTGGATAATATAAGCAAGGCTTTCGCCGCGACAAAGGATATCAAGACGGAGAAGCCTGCCGAGAGCGAGAAGAAGGCTCCCGCGAAGAAAAAGCCCGCAAAAAAGGAAGAAGCCGAGGTAAAGACTGAGGAAAAGCCTGCTGTTAAGGCGGAGGCTAAGCCCGAAGCGGCGAAAAAGCCGACTGTTAAGAAGGAAAAGCCTGCCGCAGAGCAGGTTAAGGCTGAACCCTCTCCCGTTAAGGAGGAGAAGAAGCCCGAGCCTGTCAAGCAGGAAGCGCCTAAGCCTGTTCAGCCCGCAAAAAGCGAGCCTGTAAAGGCTTCCGAGCCTGCAAAGCCGCAGCCCGCAAAGCCTATGCCTGCGAAAACGGAGCCGTTCAAAAAGCCCGAAAACCGCGATAATAACAGGGATAATCGTCCCCGCGGCGAGGCTCGTCCCGCAGGTAAATTCGAGCAGAAGCCGCAGTCTAACGGCAATAGCAATAGCTTTAACAGGAATGAAAAGCCTGTAAATAACAATAATAACAATATCAACAATAACAACAAGCCGAAGCCCGCCGCGAAAATGCCGACGGCGAAGCCCGCTATCGACAGCAGCAAAATCAAGGTTAACGCGCCGCCTGTTATTCAGCAGAAGCAAAAGACCGAGAACGTTAAGCACGGCGAACACGTCACCAAGAAGGTTGACACGCGCGGAAGCTATGTTGAGCTTGATAAGTATAACGAGCGCTATGAAACAATTGCGCCCGCAAGCAAGATGAATAATGATAATTTCCGCAGCAAGCAGAAATTTACGCAGAAAGCGCAGAAAAACGGCAAGCAGTACGGAAATAAGCGTGAAACCGAGGCTCAGAAGCTGAAGCGTCTTGAGCTTGAAAGAGCGAGAAAGCAACAGCTTAAGGTTCAAATTCCCGATGAAATCGTTGTCGGAGAGCTTGCAACGCGCCTTAAAGTAACCGCTTCCGAGGTTATTAAGAAGCTGTTCAACCTCGGCGTTATGGCAAGCATAAACGAAACTGTCGATTTCGACACCGCTTCGCTTGTCGCGGAGGAGCTGGGCGCAAAGGTTGAGAAGGAAGTTGTCGTAACAATAGAGGAGCGCCTGTTCGAGGACATCGAGGATAAGCCCGAGGATTTGAAGCCGCGTTCGCCCGTTGTCGTTGTAATGGGTCACGTCGACCACGGTAAAACGTCTATTCTCGACTATATCAGAAACGCGCACGTCGCTTCCGGAGAAGCGGGCGGAATTACCCAGCATATCGGCGCATACCGCGTCCATCTGAAAGACCGCGATATCACATTCCTCGATACGCCGGGACACGAGGCATTTACGTCTATGAGAGCGCGCGGCGCGATGATTACGGATATTGCGATACTCGTTGTCGCGGCGGACGACGGAATTATGCCGCAGACTGTTGAGGCAATCAACCACGCGAAGGCAGCGGGAGTTTCGATTATAGTCGCTATCAACAAGATTGATAAAGAGGGCGCAAATCCCGATAGAGTTAAGGAAGAACTCACGAAATACGAGCTTGTCTGCGAGGATTGGGGCGGCGATGTAATCTGCGTTCCCGTTTCCGCGAAAACAGGCGAGGGAATGGACACGCTTCTTGAAATGGTGGGACTTACCGCCGATGTTATGGAGCTTAAGGCAAACCCCGACAGGCTCGGAATGGGCGCTGTTATCGAGGCGCGCCTTGACAAGAACAGAGGACCTATCGCGACGCTTCTCGTTCAGAACGGCACGCTTCGCACGGGCGATATCCTCATTGCTGGAACGGCGGTCGGACGCGTTCGCGTAATGCGCGACGACAGAGGAAGAACAATCACGGAAGCGGGTCCGTCCGTTCCCGTTGAGATTATGGGACTTTCGGAAGTGCCGTCGGCGGGCGACACGTTTGCCGCGGTCGAGGACGAAAAGCTTGCGAGAGAGCTTGTTGAAAAGCGCAAGCACGAGGCTAAGGAAGAACAGTTCAAGAGCTATCAGAAGGTTACGCTTGACAACCTGTTCAGCTCGATTGAGCAGGGCGAGGTTAAGGAGCTTCCGATTGTCGTAAAGGGCGACGTTCAAGGCTCTGTCGAGGCTGTAAAGCAGTCGCTTGAGAAGATTGCAAACGACGAGGTTAAGGTACGCGTAATTCACGGCGGCGTCGGCGCGGTAAGCGAGAGCGACGTTATGCTTGCGATGGCGAGCGGCGCGATTATCGTCGGATTTAACGTAAGACCGCACCCGTCCGCGGAGGATTCCGCAAAGGAAAACGGCGTTGAAATCAGACTTTACCGCGTAATTTACGACGCAATCGAGGATATAACCGCGGCGATGAAGGGTATGCTTGCTCCGAAGTTCCGCGAGGTTAACCTTGGACGCGTCGAGGTTCGTCAGGTGTACAAGATAACGGGCGTCGGCGTTGTAGCAGGCTCGTATGTGCTTGACGGAAAGGTTACGAGAAACGGTCAGGTACGCGTCGTTCGCGACGGAATTATCGTCGGCGACGACAAGATTGCGGGACTTCAGCGCTTCAAGGACGCTGTAAAGGAAGTCGCGGCGGGCTATGAATGTGGAATAAGCCTTGAGAAATTTACCGATATCAAGGAAGGCGACATTTTCGAGGCGTATGTTATGGAGGAATATAAAGATTGATATTCCTTCAAAGAGTAAGGAGTATTTATGCCAAATTTCAATATAAAACGGCTCAACGAGGACATTCTGCGAGAGCTTTCGGCGGCGGTTGCGGGAGTAAAAGACCCGCGCGTTGCCAAGGCTTTCGTGACTGTTACGCGCACGGAGCTTACAAGCGACTTGTCATACTGCAAGGTATGGGTTGCGTGTATGGGCGGAACGGAGCGCACGGAAAAAGCCTGCGAGGGTATGAAAGCGGCAAGCGGCTATTTTAAGAAGTGCATAGCGGCGCGCGTTCGTATGCGAAAGATGCCCGAGCTTATTTTTATTCCCGATAATTCGCTTGAATACAGCGAGCATATCGAGGAGATTATATCGAAGCTGCCAAAGCCTGTCGAGGAGAAAGGAAGCGATGATAATGACGAGGATTGACGCGAAAAAAGCCGCCGAATTTCTTCGGGAAAACGACAATTATTTGATTTTAATGCACGCTTCTCCCGACGGCGATACGCTCGGAAGCGGCTCGGCGCTTTGCCTTGCGCTTCAGCGGCTCGGAAAGAGAGCGAAAGCGGTTTGTCCGGACAATATTCCGCATAGATTTGACTATCTGTTCGAGGGTATTGACAAGACGGATTTCGAGTATGAAAACGTTGTCTGCGTTGACGTTGCGGACACGAAGCTGCTCGGAGAAATGAAATCCGTGGGCGATACGGCAAAGCTTGTTATCGACCACCACGCAACTCACCGTGAATACGCGGAGCTTGCCTTTGTAGAGCCTGAAAGCGCGGCTGCGTGCGAGCTGGTTTACGAGGTTGTAAAGGAGCTTGGAGCGGAGCTTGACGGAACGCTTGCGGGCTGTCTGTACACGGGAATTGCAACGGACACGGGCTGCTTCAAATACACGAACGTTACGCCGAGAACGCACATTATCGCGGCGGAGCTTATAGAAAAGGGCGCGGATTTTGCGCAGATAAACTACGCGCTGTTCGTTGAAAAAACGCGCGGCAGAATTATGCTTGAACAGAAAGCGCTGAACAGCGTTCAGTTCTTCGCAGACGGGAAAATCGCCGTTCTTACGGTTCCGCTTGCGCTTGTAAACGGTATTCCCGATATTGACGAGGACGATATCGGCGCGCTTGCTTCAATTCCGAGAGAGATTTCGGGAGTTGAGGTCGGAATATGCGTCAAGGAGAGAAAAGAGGGCGTGTTCAAGGCGTCGCTTCGCACAAGCGTGCGTGTTGACGCGGCGGAAATTGCTCAGCGCTTCGGCGGCGGAGGTCACGCGAGAGCGGCGGGCTGTTCGTTTGAAGGTATAACGCTTGAAAAGAGCGTTGAAACAATCGTTTCGGCTTGCCTTGAAGCGGTTGAGAAGCTGAAATGAACGGAATATTGCTGATTGACAAGCCGCAGGACTTCACGTCGTTTGACGTTGTGGCAGTCGTTCGGAGAAAATTCGGAACGAAAAAAGTCGGTCATGGCGGAACGCTCGACCCGATGGCGACGGGCGTGCTTCCCGTGTTTATCGGGAGCGCGACAAAAGCCGTGGACCTGCTTCCCGACAGCGGAAAAAGCTATCGCGCGGGATTTCGGCTCGGTTTAACCTCGGATACGCTTGATATTTGGGGCGAATTGTCCGAGGAGAAGCCCGTTAATATTGAAAAAGAGCGGCTCGAAGCGGTTCTGGAGCGGTTTCGCGGTGAAATTGAACAGACGCCGCCGATGTATTCCGCGCTGAAAGTCGGCGGAAAGAAGCTCTGCGACCTTGCGCGGCAGGGGATTGAGGTTGAGCGAAAATCGCGCAAAATCACGATAAGCAGGCTTGATTTGCTTGAATTTGACGGAAAAAACGGCAAAATCGAGGTTGATTGTTCAACGGGAACGTACATTCGCTCGCTTGTTGACGACATCGGGAAAGCGCTCGGAACGGGCGCGGTTATGACCGAGCTTCGGCGAACGAGAGCCTGCGGGTTCACGCTTGACGGCTGCTTTTCGGTTGACGATGTTAAAACAAAGCCGCAAGAGGCGCTTAGGCTGCTCGAAACGGAGAGCGTTTTTCGGAATTGCCCCGCGGCGGCGCTTGACGAGGTTCAGACGAGAATGTACCTAAACGGCGTGAGGCTCGACGCGGAAAGGCTTTCGGAAAAGCCGCCGAAAGAGGTCCTGCTGCGGGTTTACGGAAGCGGCGGGGCGTTTCTCGGCGTAGGAAGGGCTAACGGCGAGGGCGAGCTTGTTTCCGTGAAGCGGTTTGCTAATGAATAGTTATAGGTGAAAAGTATTGATTGATGTAACATACGGCGCGCCGCCAAGCGAAAAAACAGCGGTTGCGCTGGGGTATTTCGACGGGCTTCACGCGGGTCACGTTTTTGTGATAGGCTGCGCGCTTGAGCAGAAATTCGCGCCTGCCGTGTTCACGTTTAATTGCGACACGACGCTTCCAAAGTTCCAAAGTCCGGAGGATATAATCTCGTTTGAGAACAAGTGCGAGATGCTTGACAAAATGGGCGTGAAATACCTGTATGCGCCTGATTTTGCCGAGGTTTGCGGGCTTTCGGACGAGGATTTCGTAAGGGAAATACTTGTAAAGCGGCTGAACGCTGCGTTCGCCTGCTGCGGGAGGAACTTCCGTTTCGGGAAAAACGCCTGCGGTACGCCGGAGCGGCTTGCGGAAATCGGCGCGAAATACGGAATTGCGGTGAAAATCGCCGAGGACGTTTGCCTTGACGGCAGAATTATCAGCTCAACGCATATCCGCGAGCTTATCAGAAACGGTGAAATTGAAGCCGCAAACAGACTTTTGGGCTATGAGCTGACGTTCAATTTGCCCGTTGTCCACGGAAACGAGCTTGGGAGAACGATAAGCTTTCCCACGATAAACCAGTTTATCCCCGAAACCAACATAATTCCGCGCTTCGGCGCGTACAAAAGCTGCGTTCATATTGACGGGAAGAATTACCGCGGTATAACGAATATCGGCGTAAGACCGACTGTCGGCGACCTCGAAAAAGCGATTATGGAAACGCATATTCTCGATTTTGACGGGGATTTATACGGCAGGAAAATCGCGGTTTCGCTTGTGAAATTTCTGCGCGATGAGCGGAAATTTGCGGATTTGAATGAGCTAAAAAAGCAAATATCTGAAGATTTGAAGAAATGAGTGTGATAAAATGAACGAGGTAAGAACACGTTTTGCGCCGAGCCCGACGGGCTATATGCACATCGGAAACCTCAGAACGGCGCTTTATACCTATCTTCTCGCAAAGAAGAACGGCGGAAAGTTTATCCTCAGAATTGAGGATACAGACCGCGAGCGCTATGTCGAGGGCGCGGTTGACGTTATTTACAAGACGCTGCGCGACTGCGGACTGAACTGGGACGAGGGTCCCGACGTCGGCGGCGAGTACGGACCGTACATTCAGAGCGAGCGTATGGGAATGTACAAGGATTACGCAGAGGAGCTTGTCAAGAAAGGCAAGGCTTATTATTGCTTCTGTACGAAAGAGCGTTTGGAGCAGGTTACCGAGGCTCAGAAAGCCGCGGGAAGCTCCGCGATTATGTACGACAGGCATTGCCGCAGCCTCTCCGAGGACGAAATCAAGGCAAATCTCGCCGAAAGCAAGCCTTATGTTATCCGTCAGGCAATTCCGCTTGAGGGCGCGACTTCTTTCCACGATGAGATTTACGGCGATATCACGGTTGAGAACGCTATTCTCGACGACCAGATTTTGCTGAAAACGGACGGAATGCCGACGTATAATTTCGCGAATGTTGTCGACGACCATACGATGAAAATTACGCACGTTGTCCGCGGAAACGAATATCTTTCCTCCGCTCCGAAATATAATCTTCTGTACGAGGCGTTCGGCTGGGAACCGCCTATGTACATTCACGTTGAGCATATTATGAAGGACGCTCAGCACAAGCTTGCGAAGCGCGACGGCGACGCGTCTTTCCAAGACCTTATGGAAAAGGGATATCTCAGCGAAGCTGTTCTGAACTACATTCTGCTGCTCGGCTGGGCGCCGAAGGGCGAAAACGAGATTTTCTCGCTTGACGAGATGATTAAGGAATTTGATATCGGCGGAATTTCAAAATCTCCCGCGATTTTCGACCCGCTTAAGCTCAAGGCAATCAACGCGCATTACATCAGAGAAATGCCGCTCGAAAAGTTTGTTAAGTACGCGACTCCTTATATCAAGCAGGCTTGTAAGCGCGATATCGACATAAATCTGCTCTGCGCGGGACTTCACCAGCGCTGCGAGGTGTTCACGGACATTGCGCCGCAGATTGATTTTATTGACGAAACGCTTGATTATCCGCTTGAAATGTACGTTTCAAAAAAGAGCAAAACCACGCTTGAAACCTCGCTCGATTGCCTTAAAAAGATACTTCCCGTGCTTGAGGGAATTGATAATTTCACAAAGGACGAAATCCACGAAAAGCTTATGGCGCTTGTCGCGGAGCTTGGCGTTAAGAACGGATTTTTGCTGTTCCCGCTGCGAATTGCGCTCAGCGGTAAGCAGGTAACGCCCTGCGGCGGCGTTGAAATCTGCGCTATTCTCGGCAAGGAAGAGTCGATTAAGAGAATTAAGGCGGCTATTGAACGGCTTTCGGCACAATAATTTCGGGTGATTTTCACGGGATTGTCACTTTTCCGCGGTATAATATGGATAAACGGTACGGAGGGTGAAAAATGATTGAAGTAAGCAATCTTTATAAGAATTACGGCTCGCACGAGGCTCTGCGCGGGATAAGCTTTTCGGTTGCTGACGGGGAAATCCTCGGCTTTCTCGGACCGAACGGCGCGGGAAAATC
>DBIU01000009.1:41837-51948 GCA_002304735.1 Ruminococcaceae bacterium UBA794
GGAAAAGCGCTGATAAACGACGCGGATATTCTTGACGACCCGATGAGGGCGAAGAAAGATATCGGCTATCTTCCCGAAATACCGCCGCTTTATCCGGATATGACGGTTGACGAGTATTTGAATTTCGTTTACGGGCTGAAAAAGTGCGGTTTGCCGAAAAATTCACATCTCGGCGAAATAAGGGAGCTTACGGGCGTCGAGGACGTGAGAAAGCGCGTTATTCGCAACCTTTCAAAGGGTTACAGACAGCGCGTGGGGCTTGCGCAGGCGCTTGTGGGCAATCCTCAGACGATTATTCTGGACGAGCCGACGGTCGGTCTTGACCCGAAGCAGATTATCGAAATTCGTTCGCTTATCAAAAAGCTCGGTAAAAACCACACGGTAATTCTCTCCTCGCACATTTTGTCCGAGGTTCAGGCGATTTGCGATAAAATCGCGGTTATCGACAAGGGAAAGCTGGCTGCGTTTGACACGGCTGAAAATCTGTCGAAGAAGCTCTCTCGCGACAACAGACTTTTGGTTCATATCGAGGGAAATAGGGACAAGGTTTCGGCGATTTTGAAGGGAATATCGGGGATTTGCGGCGTTCACGCGGGAAGAAGCGTCGAGGAAAACGTGACGGAATATGAGCTTGAAATGAAAGAAGGCTCGGATATCCGCAGGGTTTTGTTCAACAGAATGGCGGAAAGCGGCTGCCCGATTTTGCTTATGAAAGGAAGCGAGCTTACGCTTGAGGAAATCTTCCTGAAGCTCACCACGGGCGATTTTTACGGAGGTAAGGAAGAATGACGGCTATATTCAAAAGAGAAATTTCTTCTTACTTCACTTCGCCGCTCGGATATGTGTTTTTTGCGGTTTTCTGCGGCTTTTCGGGACTGTTTCTGTGGATAAACTGCCTTTCCTCGGGACGAGCGGATATGTCGGGAGTATTTCTGATGATGTTTTTCGTCATTGTGGTTATTATTCCCGTTCTCACGATGAGAACGTTCTCCGAGGAGCGCCGTCAAAGCACCGACCGCCTTACGTTCAGCAGCCCCGTGAGCCTTTTCGGGATTGTTTTCGGGAAATTTGCCGCGGCGTTTGTTGTTTTTGTCGGTTCTGCGGCGGTAATGCTGATTTATGCGCTGTTTATGGCGGCGGCAGTCGGGAAAAGCGGCTCTCAGTTCGGCTGGACGGAATTTTTCGGCAATTTTGCGGCAATCGTCCTTATGGGCGCAGTGTTCACGGCGATTGACGTGTTTATTTCAAGCCTTACGGACAACCAAATGATAGCGGCGCTCGGTTCAATCGGCGCGAATATCGCGGTTTGTTCGTTCGATATCATAGGAAATTACGTTTCCGACGAGAACGTAAAGACGGTTCTCAACTTTCTTTCGGTTTTCGGGAAATACTCCGAGTTCACAAAGGGGCTTTTCAGCCTTTCTTCGGTTGTGTATTTCGCGAGCCTTGCGGGAACTTTTGTTTTTCTGACGACGCGCGTTCTTGAGCGCCGCCGCAGAGCGTGAGGAGGGATTGCTTTGAGTAAGAGGAAAACCTCCGAAATCACGGAAAAGTCGGCTGTGGAAAATAAAACGGCTGAAACGGGTGAAAAGTCGGCTGAAATCAGCAAAAATCCCGCCGAAACCGCAGAAAAGCCCGACAACAGAGCGATAAAAAAGCACCGCCTAATTTCCGCGGCGTTTACGGCGGCGGTTATTGTGGGAGTAATCCTGCTGAACGTTGCCGCCGCGATAATAACCGACCGCACCGGCGCGGAAGCCGACCTTACGTCAACGCAGCTTTATTCGCTTGACGAAAAGACGGCTGATTACCTCGAAAACACGCTTTCGAGCGATATTTCGATAACAGTTTTCAGCACGGAGCAGGAGTTCGCGGCAAAGGGAACTTACTTCAAGCAGGTTTGCGAAATTCTCAAAAAAATGGAGAAGAAAAGCCCGCGCGTAAGCCTTGATTTCGTTGATTTGACGAAAAATCCGACGCTCGCTTCAAAGTATTCCGGCGAAACGCTTTCAGCGATGAATATTGTTGTTGAGAACAAGTCGAACGGCAGGCACAAAATTCTCACGCAGAACGATTATTTCGGTCTGGACAACGAAATGGCGGCTTATTATTACTATTATTACGGCTATATCACGGGTTCGTCGATTGAACAGGCGGCGCTTTCGGCGATGCTTTACGTTTCGGACGACAATCCGATAAAAATTGCGTTTCTCGAGGGCTTTAACGAAAGCGAGAGTAAAACGCTCAAATCGTTCCTATCAAAGAACGGCTATGATGTTACGGCGGTTAATCTGAGAGAAGCCGCGGAAATTGACGCGGACTATGATTTCGCGGTGATTTACGCGCCGCTTTCGGATTATGACGAGGCTTCGCTGAAGAAGCTCGACCGTTTCCTCGACAACAACGGCGAATACGGCAAAAACTTGTACTATTTCGCTTCGACTTCTCAGCCGAAAACGCCGAATATCGACTCGTTTTTGAGCGATTGGGGACTTCAAGTAGGATTTTCGGTTATCGGTCAAAGCAGCGCGGATTACCGCATTATAATCAACGGTCAGCAGACGGCTTACGCGCACTTGCAGCAGCTTGTCGAGAATAATTACACCGGCGAATACGACGGCTATGCGATGGGCGCGGACTTGCGTCCGGTTTATGCGCTCGACAGAACGCAGAACACGCTTGAAGTGCTGATGAAAACGTATGGGAGCGCGTTTCTGTTCCCGCTTGACGCGGCAAGCGACTTTGATTTCAGCACAGCCGAAACAGGCACGTTCAACGATATCATTATGTCAACGAAAACGGCTTCGGACGGCGCGGCGAGCAGGGTCTGCGCGATTGGTTCCGACCAGCTCTCGGGAAGCTACTTCTTCTCTTACTCAAATGCGAACAACTCCGATTTCTTCCTCGACCTTTTCGACAGTGTTTCGGGCAGGAAAAAGGGCGTTGTGATAAGCTCGAAGGCGGTTTCCGAGATATCGTTCGAGATGAGCGAATCCACCGCAAACGCGCTTGTTATCGTGCTTTGCGCGGTTGTTCCCACGGCGGTAATCGCGCTCGGAATTGTTATCTGGGTTCGCAGGAGGCACAGATGATGAGCAATACCGCTAAAAAAGCGCTGATTGCGGGAGCGGTTTGCGCGGTTCTCGCAGCGGTTGTGGCGGTTCTACTGCTGACCGCTCCGAAAAAGGCGCGGGAAAGCGCTTCGGACAGCTCGGCTTCGCAGGCGCAGAGCGTTGTGATAACCGAGAAATCCGCCGACAGCGTGCTTTCGATTTCGGTTAAAAACGAGCGCGGAAGCTTCACATTCAGCAGAAAAACGCGCGTTTACACCGACAGCGAGGGCAAAACGGCAAATTCATATTACTGGACGAGCGAGGAGCTTCTCGGAGTCGGTCAGAACGACAGCTCGGTTCGGAGCTTCGTGAGCGGGTTTTCTTCGCTGACGGCTCAGGACGTTGTTGAGGAGAACACCGGCGAGCTTGAAAAATACGGCTTGAAAGAGCCGCGCGCGACCGTTTCGGTAAAATTCGACGACGGCGCGGAAAAAACGCTTTATTTCGGGATAACGAACCCCGCGAACCTCTCGACCGTCTATTTCACGGACGGAAACAAGGTTATGCTGGCGAGCGAAAGCGTCGTTTCTGGCGCGTTCGGCGAGGTTAAGGATTACGCGAATTTGCTGATAACAAAGGCGCTCGGCGACGACGAACGCGTAGATTATATCACGATAACGCGAAAGGATTTGAGCGAGCCTGTTGAAATCAGGTATATGACGGAGCTTGAAGCGGCGCGCGATAACGAAAAATACGTTGTGACGACGCTCAACACGCACCGTTTCACAAGCCCCTATAACGCGGAAATTAACGTTCAGAAGGGCGGAGCGCTCTGCGGAGGAGTATGCGGGCTTACGATGAAATCGTGCGCGTATCTCGAAGCGAACGAGGAAAATCTCGCGAAATGCGGCTTAACGGACCCGTTCTGCACGGTAAAATTCAGCTATGGCGGCGAGGAACGAACGCTGCTTCTCGGCGACAAGGCGAAGCGAATTGTTTCGCAAAGCACGTCCGATACCCCCGAACTTTACGAAGTGACGGGATATTACGCGGTTTTGGCGGGCGTTCCGGGCATTTTCGTAATATCGGCTGAAGCCGCGCCTTGGTACAGCTTCAATCCTGCGGATTATGTTTCCGCAAGACCGCTTTCGCCGTATATTTACGGCTGTGAAAGCGTTGAAGTGAACGTTTCGGGGAAAACCTACAAATTCGTGATAAACGGCGCGGAAAAGACGGTTTCGATTGACGGAAAGGCGGTCGACGGCGAGCTGTTCAAAAAGCTGTTCGAGCAGCTTATAGGCTCGGTCGGCGAGGAGGTTTACACGGGCGAAAGCTCCGCCGAACCCGATGTTACCGTGAAATTCACCTACACGGACGATTACGCGAAGCTTTACGGCGCGCGGGAGAACACTCTCGGCTACGCGAACGCGGGTGAACGCAAGAGCGTTGTTTCGCTTGACGGGAAGCCGATTTTCAAGGTTCGCGCGGTTTATACGGAGCGGCTCTCGGAGAATATCGAAAAGCTGCTTCGCGGCGAAGATTTCAGTATTGTTTGGTAAAAACTATTTTACAGGAGGAAAATAAAATGGCAGAGAACAAGTTGATGATGTACAGGGGATTTCCCCTTATCCGCAGTGGAAACACGATTTTCTACGGAAGCGGCGGCGATGATTTTGCGGCGAAGCTCACAATCAAGGACACGAAAAAGGTTGCGGACCTCGATGTTCCCGATAAAATTATGGTGCAGCTTGTTCCGACAAAGATGCCCGCTGACGTGACCAAGGCAAAGAAAGGCGATTTCGTCGGATTTTACGAGGCTCTCGACGCCGCGTATATCTGGCTTAACGAGGCGCTTTTCGGCTAAGAATACCTTTTGGGGGAACGAAAGTTCCCCCAAGGACCGTCGAAAAAGTCCCGCCGGGACTTTTCCGCCGAAGCATCCGCACTGCCCGCACTCATTGTCGGCAAAGCCGACAATTCGCACAGTTGTGCGGATAGAAGTGTATTTTGGCCCGGGAAACCCGTGACAAAAAACGGATTAAAATTCCCGCTTCGCGGGCATAATTTGCTTTTTCGGCAGACTGTTTGGGGGAACGAAAGTTCCCCTTTTTGTTTTTGCGTTGTCGAATTAACTAAATTTTGCGTATGTACTTGATTTTTTTGCCTATATGTGGTATAATTACAAGTGTATTTGTAAAATAGGAGTGAACCGTTTAATGGCAAAACAATCGAATTATGTTGATTTGAAAGCGCTGAAAGGTCCGGATAGGGTACGAAAACGTCCCGCTGTAATATTCGGCTCGGACGACGCGGCGGGCTGCCGTCACTCGGTGTTTGAGATTATCTCAAACTCGATTGACGAGGCGCGAGAGGGCTACGGAAAGAAGATTATTATAACGCTTCATTCGGATAAATCAATAACGGTCGAGGATTTCGGGCGCGGAATACCGATTGACTACAATAAAAGCGAAGAAAAATACAACTGGGAGCTTGCGTTCTGCACGCTTTACGCGGGCGGAAAGTACGACAACAACACAGGCGAGAATTATTCCTACGCGCTGGGACTTAACGGTCTGGGACTTTGCGCGACGCAGTTCGCTTCCGAGTTTATGGAAGTCGAGAGCAAAAACGGGACGTGGCAGTATAATCTGCGGTTCGAGAAGGGCTTTAACGTCACAAACGACGAGCGCGGCTTTACGAAAAGCAAAACCGACGCTACGGGAACGAAAATTCACTGGCGGCCCGACCTTGACGTGTTCACGGATATTGATATAGGGCTTGACTATCTTGACGATATGCTGAGAAGGCAGGCTGTCGTAAACGGCGGAATTGAGTTTTTGCGGATTTCCGAGAACGAGGACGGAACGCGCGATGAAAAGACGTTCTTCTACAAGGATGGAATTTTCGATTATCTGACTGAAATTCTCGGCGAAAAATCGCTTACAACTCCGCAGTTCTGGCAGGCTCAGCGGCAGGGAAAGGACCGCGAGGACAAGGAAGAATACAAGCTCAAGATGAACGTTGCGTTCGCCTTTTCAAAGGAAATTCACTTTATCGAGCATTATCACAATTCAAGCTGGCTTGAACACGGCGGTTCGCCCGAGGAAGCGATGAAAAAAGCTTTTTTGTCGCAGATTGACGCCTATCTGAAGAACAACAATAAGTATAATAAGGGCGAAAAGGCGATAAAATGGGAAGATATTTCGGATTGCCTCGTGTTCATAAGCTCGAATTTTTCCACGCAGGCGAGCTACGCTAACCAGACGAAAAAGGCGGTTACGAACGCGTTTATCAAGGAAGCGATGACCGATTGGCTGAAGCACAGTCTTGAGGTGTATTTCCTCGAAAATCCCGACGAAGCCGTTAAAATCGCG
This sequence comes from Ruminococcaceae bacterium UBA794, assembly GCA_002304735.1. GTDB lineage: Bacteria > Bacillota > Clostridia > Oscillospirales > Ruminococcaceae > CAG-115. Next base: position 48,265 of record DBIU01000009.1, read on the forward strand.
GAAAACGTGCTGATAAACAAGCGTTCGAGGGAGAACGCGGAGAAGGTTCGTAGCTCGTCAATCGCGAGTCTTACGCAGAAAATCGACCTCACAAACCGAATAGACAAGTTCGTTGACTGCCGAAGCCGCGATGTGTCGAAGCGCGAGGTTTATATCGTGGAGGGCGATTCGGCGCTCGGTTCGGTTAAGCTTGCGCGGGACGCGGAGTTTCAGGCGGTAATCCCCGTTCGCGGAAAGATATTGAATTGCCTGAAAGCAAGCTACGACAAGATTTTCAAGAGCGAAATTATTACAAATCTGATAAAGGTGCTTGGCTGCGGAGTCGAGGTTAAATCAAAGGCGAATAAAAAGCTCAACTCGTTCAATATCGACAATTTGCGCTGGAACAAAGTGGTAATCTGCACAGATGCCGACGTTGACGGATTTCAAATCAGAACGCTTATTCTAACGATGATACAGGAGCTTTGCCCGACGCTTATTCAAGAGGGAAAGGTGTATATCGCGGAGTCGCCGCTGTATGAAATCGGTACTAAGGACAAGACGTATTTCGCTTACACCGAGCCGGAAAAGACGAAAATTCTCGGAATGATAGGCGATAAAAAGTATACAATTCAGCGCTCGAAAGGTCTTGGCGAGAACGACCCGGATATGATGTCGCTTACGACAATGAACCCCGAAACGCGCCGCTTGATTAAGGTTACGCCCGCGGACGCGGAGAAAACGCGTCAGATGTTCGATATTCTTCTAGGCGACGACCTCGCGGGAAGAAAGGACTTTATCCGCGAAAACGGAAGCCGTTATCTTGACGCGGCGGACGTGAGCTGAGCGGTTTACTCAAATGAGGAGATTTACAATTGTCGGAGGAGCGGACGGCGTTGGAAAGAGCAGCTTTTTGGGCAGCTTGAACGAACAGCGCGACGACCTCGGCGTGATAGTCGACGCGGATAAGATAAATCTTCGGTTTGACGGAGATAAGATGAGGGGCGGGAAAGCGGCTTCGCAGATGATTTCCGACTGTCTTGAAAAGGAAATCAGCTTTACGCAGGAAACAACGCTTTCCGGCCGCAAAACGCTTAAAACCGTCAAAGAAGCGCGGGAGAAGAATTATTTCGTTCGGTTGTATTATATCGGGATAAGCTCCGCGCAGGAGAGCCTTTTGCGGATTGAAAACCGCGTTAAAAAGGGCGGCCACGGGATACCCGAAAGCGATGTGTTAAGACGATATAAGAGCCGTTTCGAGGACTTGCTGAGGATTTTGCCTTATTGCGACGAGGCGCTGCTTTTCGATAACGAAAACGGTTTTGTGAAAGTTGCGGAGTACAGAAACGGGCGGCTTCGCGCCGTGGGCGAGTATCGTCCGGAATGGCTGAAAGAATTGATTGAGGTTGTGAAATAATTGAAGAAGAAAACAGCAAAAAAAGCGCCGCAGAGCGTTTCTGCGTATATTGAAGGCTCGGGAAAGACCGTTGAAACGGATATAATCAGCACTCTCGAGGAGAACTATATGCCGTATGCGATGAGCGTTATCGTGTCGCGCGCGCTTCCCGAAATAGACGGCTTCAAGCCCTCGCACAGAAAGCTTCTGTACACGATGTACAAAATGGGCTTGCTTTCGGGCGCGAGAACGAAGTCTGCGAATATTGTCGGACAGACGATGCGGCTGAACCCGCACGGCGACGCGGCGATTTACGAAACAATGGTGCGTCTGGCGCGCGGAAACGAGGCTCTGCTTCACCCGTATGTTGACAGCAAGGGCAACTTCGGAAAAGCGTATTCGCGCGATATGGCTTACGCGGCTTCGCGATACACGGAAGCCAAGCTTGAGAGCATAAGCGGCGAGCTTTTCGCGGAGATTGACAAGGACGCCGTTGATATGGCGCCGAATTACGACAACACGATGCTTGAACCCACGCTTTTTCCCGTGCGGTTTCCGTCTGTTCTCGTCAATTCAAACTTCGGTCTTGCCGTTTCAATGGCGAGCAATATCTGCTCGTTTAATCTCGAAGAAGTGTGCGAAACTGCGATTGCTCTGATAAAAAATCCCGAACATAACGCGCTTTCAACGATGAAAGGACCGGATTTTGCGGGCGGCGGCTACATTGTCTATGATGAAGCGGAGATGGAGAAAATCTACCGTACCGGTTTGGGAGCGGTTAAGGTTCGCGCTGTTTACACATTTGACAAGGACGCGCGGTGCGTCGAGGTAACGCAAATTCCGCCGACAACAACCGTCGAAGCGATAATCGACAAGGTTGTCGAGCTTGTAAAGGACGGAAAAGTCCGCGAAATTTCAGACGTTCGCGATGAAACCGACCTTTCGGGACTGCGGCTTGCGTTTGACTTGAAAAAGGGCTATGACCCGGACGCGCTGATGAAGAAGCTGTTCCGTCTTACGCCGCTTCAGGAGAACTTCAACTGCAATTTCAACGTACTTATCGCGGGAACGCCGAAAGTAATGGGCGTTTACGAGATATTGAACGAGTGGACGGATTTCCGTCGCGGCTGCGTTAAGCGCAGGATTTTCTTCGATTTGACCAAGAAAAAAGAGAAACTTCACCTGCTTTTGGGACTGAAGAAAATTCTGCTTGATATCGACTATGCAATTCAGCTTATACGCGAAACCGAGGAGGAAGCCGAGGTTGTGCCTAATCTTATGGTTGGGTTTGGGATTGACGAACAGCAGGCTGAATATGTCGCGGAGATAAAGCTTCGTCATATTAACCGCGAGTATATACTCAAAAGAACCGAGGAAACCGAGGCTTTGGAGCGCGATATCGCGGAAATGGAGGAAATTCTGAACAGCCCGAAGCTTATTGACAAGGTGATTATCGACGAGCTTCGCGAGGTTATCGAGAAGTATTCTCAGCCGCGCAAGACGATGTTCCTGTATGACGCGGACGTTTCGGAAGAAGCGGCGGAGGAGCAGCCCGAGGGCTATCCTGTGAACATTTTCTTCACGCGCGAGGGCTATTTCAAGCAGATTACGCCGAAATCGCTCCGAATGAGCGGCGAACAGAAGCTCAAGGAAAACGATGAAATCATCTTCACGAAAGAGGTTTCGAGCAACGCGGAGCTGCTGTTCTTTACGAATAAATTCCAGTGCTACAAGTCGCGCTGCGCGGATTTCCCCGAAACAAAGGCGAGCGTTATGGGAGATTACGTTCCCGCGAAGCTTCAGATGGAGGACGGCGAGTTTCCGATATTTATGGCGGCGACCGAGGATTATTCGGAAATGCTCGTGATTTTCTTCAAGAACGGAAAGTGCGCGAAAATCCCGCTTTCGGGCTATGAAACCAAGACGAAGCGCAAGAAATTGCAGGCGGCTTATTCGGATTTGTCCGAGATTGTCGCGATGTTTGTTATTAAGGATGACGGCGATTTCGTTCTGAAATCCACGGCGGGAAAGGTGATTATGTTCAACACGGCGCTTGTTCTCGCGAAAACAACGAGAAACACGCAGGGCGTGCAGGTAATGCGGCTTACGAAAGCGGAGCTTGCGGCGGCATTCCCGAAAGAAAACGCAAACGTTGAAAATCCCGAAGATTACCGCATAAAGACAATTCCGCAGGCGGGAATTGTCGCTGATATCGACCAGATTACGCTTGAATAAGAGAGAATAACCCGCTTTTGCGGGATAAAAAAGGAGAATATTATGCTTACGGACATTGAAATCGCGCAGGCAAC
>DBIU01000049.1:0-3283 GCA_002304735.1 Ruminococcaceae bacterium UBA794
GAGCTGATTTCGGATAAAAGCGGCTTTTCTTCTTTCAGAAACTGCCGCTGCGAGGATTTGGGAGAAATAAGCGAAGAAAAACTGCTTTGTACTGCGGATTTATATAACAGCTCGCTGATTATTGTCAACAGCAGAAAGCGCGCTCGCGAACTTTACAAAAGCTGTACGCGGAAAAACCGCTTTTGTTTGTCTACATATATGACGCCGAACGACCGCACCAAAACGTTTGAAAAGATACGTTCGCTTTTGCGAAACGAGCCTGTGACGGTTATCTCAACCTCGCTTATCGAGGCGGGAGTTGACCTTGACTTTGACGCGGTTTTTCGTGAGATTTCGGGACTTGACAGCGTTATTCAGTCTGCGGGACGCTGTAACCGCGAGGGCAGACCGGACGCGGGATTTATGCATATTTTCACTTTTGAGGACAGCGGCGTTCCGAGAAATTTGAAAATGCGCGCAAATCTCACAAAAAGCCTGCTTTGCGAGTATGAGGATATTTTCTCGCCCGAATGTATCACGGATTATTACAAGCGGCTTTACGGAGCGCTTGAACAGAATGTTGACGGCGGCACGATTTATAGCAATAATATGAAGCCGAATTGTATTCCTTTTCGCGATTATGCCGACAGCTTCAACCTGATTGACAGCGACTCGATAAACGTTATTATTCCGTGCGAAGAAAACGCGGCGCTCGTTAATAGTCTGGAATTTGGTTCCGGAGCGCTCAGAAAGCTTTCGCGATATTCCGCGTCGCTTAATTATCACGAATTTACGGCGCTGCTTGAAACGGGAGTTATCGGTAAAAAGGGCTTTGGCTATGTGCTGAATATTCCCGAATATTATTCATCGGAAACGGGCTTTGACCCGAATTATAATATCAATACTGTTTACTGAGAGGTGGTTTAATGAGCTATGGATTTAGGGTTATCGTGGACGGCGATTACGCTTGCTTCACAAGACCCGAAATGAAAGTCGAGCGCGTATCTTACGATGTTCCGACTCCGGGCGCGCTTGAGGGCTTGCTGAAATGCGTCTACTGGAAGCCCTCGATACGTTACGTTATCGACAGAATTATCGTGTTTAACCCGATAAAATTCATCAATATCCGGCGCAACGAAACAAAGGATAAGGTGAAATTTTCGGAAGTAAAAAAGGTTATGAATGGAAATGTTGGCTCTCCGGAAATTAAAATAAATGCCGATACAATCAGTCAGCGCGCGGGAATGTTGCTGAAAGACGTGCGGTACGGGATTGAGTTTCACTTTGAAATGACGGGAATAAGAAGCGACCACGAAGATGAAAACGAGGAAAAGCACTATAATATCCTTATGAGAAGATTGAGAAAAGGTCAGTGTTTTCGCCAGCCCGTGCTTGGCTGCCGCGAGTTTTCGGTTAAAAGTCTGAAGCTTGTCGATGAGTTTCCGATGAACGAGATTTCCGAGGAGCTTAAAGGCGATATCGACCTTGGATTTATGCTTTACAGACTGAATTTCAACGACGGCGGTATCCCGCTTGACGAGGATTGGGAAAAGCGCGTTTTTTCCGACAGCGCAGAGCCGTCCTTTTACCGCCCGCGTCTTGTGGACGGAGTAATTGACGTTCAGAAATACAGGAGGGATACGCGATGCTGATAAGCGCCCTTTGCAGCTATTATGATACGCTCGCGGAAAGCGGGCGGCTTGAAGAAAAGGGGTTTACAAATCAGGACGTTTCTTATACGATTTATCTTAATCCCGACGGTTCGGTTGCAGATATTATTGATTATTTCGATGAAATAACCGTTGAAACCAAAAAGGGGACGGCAACAAAAAAGGTTAAGAAAAAGATTAGAGTTCCCGTTCACCCCGTTTCTACATCAGTCAAGGCATATTTGCTTGATTATCGAAGCGAGTACATTTTCGGCTACGAGAAAAGTAAGAAGGATAAGGAAAAATCGATTTTCTTTCACAAGGAAAAGCGCGACGCTTTCGTTGAGAAAAATCTTGAATTTATCTCCGGAATTGACGCTCCCGTTGTAAACGCCTATCGTAATTTCTTGTTAAATTGGGAAAATCCCGAATCTATTGACGATACTGTTTACATAAAGGTTGTAGGTTCAACGTGCTGTTTCGCGCTGAACGGTCACCCCGAGCTTCAGCTTCAGAACGACAGCGAAATCATAAAAAGATGTCGCGAGAATATCGCTGAAACAGATGCCGGTGATTGTGAAATCGGTATCTGCGCGATTACAGGCGAAGAAGCTCAGCCTATTGCTCGGCTTCACAACAAGATTCGCGGTATAAAGAACGGTCAGCCGAGCGGCACAACCCTCGTCTGCTTCAACAATCCCTCGGACGAGTCTTATGGCAAAAGTCAGTCTGTAAACAGTAGCATTTCAGTCGCTGCCGCGGAAAAGTATGTCGACGCGCTTAATTATCTGCTTCGCGAGAACGCTCATCACACTTGTATCGACGACCTTACAATGGTTTACTGGGCTGACGCCGATAATTCCGAGGAGGACGGCGCTGCGTGCGATTTGTTCAGCTATTTCTGTTTAAGCGGAAAATCTGACCGCGCCGATACCGACAACAGGCTTTCGGCGATAATGTCGAAGCTTCGCACGGGAACGGTTTTGGCGGACGATTTGGCGGCTGACGGAATTGACCCGTCGGTGAATTTCTATGTCGCGGGATTAACGCCGAATACCTCGCGCGTGAGCGTGAAGTTTGTGTACAGAAACTCTGTCGGAAAGCTTGTTGGGAATATCGCGGCTCATCAGCGCGACCTTTGGCACAGCGGACTTAATGAGAACACGCAGCTTTCGGTGTGGGCGCTTACAAACGAGCTTTACTCGCCGAAAACATCGTATTCGGACAGAAAGCCGCCATATCCGCTTTACGCGGCGCTTATGGAGAGTATTCTCAACGGCGCGCGTTATCCGCGTACGCTGTTAAGCACGGTTGTTCAGCGCTGCAAGACGGATAGGAACATAAGCGATACCAGAATTGCGTTAATAAAGGCGTGCTTGAACAGAAAGGCGCGCTTTATGAATAAACAGGAGGTTATTTCAATGGCACTTGACACGGAAAACAACAGTCAGGCTTATGTCTGCGGAAGAATTTTCGCTCTGCTTGAATATGCGCAGAAAGATGCTGCAAATGGCGAATTAAACCGCACAATCAAGGACGCTTATTTTACATCGGCTTGCTCAAAGCCCTCGACGGTTTTCCCGCGGCTTATGCAGCTTGCCCAGCATCATCTTGAAAAAGCGGAAAACGGCGGTTATATCAACAAGCTGATTTCC
>DBIU01000049.1:3329-7956 GCA_002304735.1 Ruminococcaceae bacterium UBA794
GCAACAAGCTGATTTCGGAAGCTATCGACAAGATTGAGGGAAAATTCCCCTCAACGCTCTCTCTTGACGAACAGGGCGAGTTTATTATCGGATATTATCAGCAGAACAAAAGCATTTACACAAAAGCCGAATGATTTAATATGAAAGGAAATTATTATGGAAGCAATTAAAAACAGATATGAGTTCGTTATGTTCTTCGACGTTGAGAACGGAAACCCGAACGGCGACCCCGACGCGGGAAATATGCCGAGAACCGACCCCGAAACTTCTTTCGGAATAGTAACCGATGTGTGCATTAAGCGCAAGATAAGGAATTATGTTGATGTGACAAAGGAGGGCGAAGAAGGGTATAAAATTTTGATTAATCCCGAATGTTCGCTTAATACAAAGTTTACTGACGCATATAAAGCGCTCGGTTTGGAAACAGGAAACAAGAAAACTAAGAGCGACAGCGATAAGGCGAAAGCAATGGAGTTTATCTGCGCGAATTATTTTGACGTAAGAACGTTCGGCGCGGTTATGAGTACGGGCGACGACCCCATAGGAATTGTGAGAGGACCTGTTCAGATTAATTTTGCACGCAGCATTGACGAGGTATCGGCGCAGGAAATTACCATAACTCGACAGGCTCGCACAACGGACGAACGCACCGAAACGGGAGATACGGAATTTGGCAAGAAAAACATAATTCCCTATGGTCTGTATCGCGCCGATGGATACATTTCGGCGATGCTCGCGAAAAAGACCGGCTTCTCGGACGACGACCTTAATATTCTCTGGAAGGCGATTGTAAATATGTTCGAGTACGACAGAAGCGCGGCGCGCGGAAAAATGGTGCTTAGAAAGCTGTTTATATTCAAGCACTCGGACGCGCTCGGAAACTGCCCCGCGCACATTCTTCTGGAGAGCGTTAAGGCTGAAAAGAAGCCCGAAAAGGATTGTCCGAGAAGCTTCGGCGACTATATAATAACCGTTGAGGAAAATCTTCCCGAGGGCGTTGAGTTTATCGACGGTATCGAGCTTGTCAAGAAGCTGTGACAATACCCGTAAATATCCGCGCAATACAGCATTATATGTACTGTCCGCGCCGTTTCGGGCTGCTTGAAATCAACGAGGATTGGCGGGAAAACGCGCTTGTGGTTAAGGGAAATCTCGTCCACGAGCGCGTTCACGGCGGCGGGCATTCCTTCTCGTCAAAAACGGTGAGAGCGGAAAGCTCGGTTCAGCTATATAACGACGAGCTTGACATTTTCGGAGTTGCGGACTGCGTTGAATTTCGTCCCGACAAAACTGCGGAATTTTCCGAAAAGCTCGGCGGGAATTACAAAATTAGCCTTGTAGAATATAAGCCGACTCGCCCGAAAAACGGCGAGATAAGCCGTCCCGACGCTATTCAAGTGTTTGCGCAGAAAATCTGCGCCGACGGTATTTTCGGCGTAAAATGCGAGGGAGTATTGTATTACGCGGACGTAAAGCGCAGGGTTATTCTGCCGTTTGAAGACGAGTATGACGTCTATTATGAGGAGCTTACAAGACTGCTTTCGGAAATGCGCGCGGTGCTTGAGAGCAGGGTAATCCCAAATCGTCCCGCAAAGCAGAAATGCTCGGGCTGTTCGCTTGAAAGCGTTTGTATGCCGAAAAATTCGTCATTTTCCGTGAAAAAAGAAATTCTGAAACAGCTTAGGAGCGGCGAAGAATGAAAAAACTGCTGAATACGCTCTATATAACCGATGAAACGGCATATTTGTCGCTTGACGGCGAGAACATCGTTATAAAGATGAGCGGCGATAAAACCGCGCGTTTTCCTCTCGTAAACCTTGAAAATATCGTGTGTTTTTCATATCTCGGCTGTTCGCCAGCGCTTATGGGAAAGTGCTGCGAGGACGGGGTGGGAATTTGCTTTCTGTCGCCCGAGGGAAGATTTCTCGCGAGGGTTCAGGGCAAATCGCGCGGAAACGTGCTTTTGCGGACTGCACAGATAAAATTGTTCGCGGAGTATCAAAAGGAGCTTGTGCAAAACACGGTTGCGGCGAAGCTTGCAAATACGCGTTTTACGGTTCAGCGTTCGCTTCGCGACAGACCCGAAATCAACGCTGACGGCGCTTTGACCGCGCTTCTTGAAAAGCTTGCAAAATCGGCGGAGTATGTCTACGAGCTTGATGATAAGGACGCGATAATGGGCGTTGAGGGAAACTGCGCAAAGGCATATTTTGACGTGTTCGACCGAATGATTGTGCAGCAGAAGGACGATTTTCGGCTTACAATGCGTACGAAAAGACCGCCGCTTGACCGAACAAACGCGCTTTTGTCGTTTATGTACACAATTCTGACAAACGATTACGCTTCGGCGCTTGAAAGCGTGGGGCTTGACAGTTACGTCGGTTTTTATCACGAGCTGCGTTCGGGAAGATACTCGCTTGCGTGTGATTTGGTTGAAGAAGCGCGGTGTGTTGTCGAGCGGTTTGTGCTGACGGCGATTAATTTGAAGCAGATTTGCGCTGATGATTTTGAAAAACAAATAAGCGGCGCGGTACTACTTACAAAGGACGGCAGAAAAAAGCTTCTGACGCTTTGGCAGGAGAAAAAGCGCACGGAAATAACGCATCCTTATCTTAAGCAGAAAATTAAGCTCGGTTTGCTTCCGTTTGTGCAGAGCAATCTGCTTGCGAAGTTTATCCGCGGTGAAATCGAGGAGTATCCGTCATATTTGCAGAAGTAGGTGATAATATGATGACGCTTGTGAGCTATGACGTGTCAACAGGCGACAAAGACGGCAGGACAAGGCTTAGAAAGGTTGCGAAAGCGTGTCTTGATTATGGACAGCGCGTGCAAAATTCGGTGTTTGAGATTGACGTGGATTACGGAACGTTTCTGAAGCTGAAAGACAAGTTGATTAAGCTGATTAATCCCGAACAAGACAGTTTGAGGATATATTATCTTGGCAATAACTGGAAAAGCAGGATTGAGCATATAGGCGCAAAAGAAACCTATGACCCGGAAGGCGCTCTGATTGTGTAGCGCGAACCGCCGGTGAAATTGAAAAGCGGAGCGGTTCGCGAAAAAAACAGAAAAAAAGACTGCAAAAAACTGCAAAAATGCCATTTTCCCGAGAAATCGGAGAAAATAAATTCCGCATCTTGTGCAGGCGTGACCCTATTTGCACAAATTGTAGGGTCGCGCCCCGCAAGGGGCGTGTGAGTTGAAATGCGACACACACGCCGCCCTCGCCGCCGTCCGTTGGTCGCGCCCCGCAAGGGGCGTGTGAGTTGAAATATCTCGAATATTATTGGTCACAGTCATTCCGTACGTCGCGCCCCGCAAGGGGCGTGTGAGTTGAAATCGCGTGAATTAGGTTATGTTGAATTTGACGTTCGTCGCGCCCCGCAAGGGGCGTGTGAGTTGAAATGCGGACGGTTCGGGGGACTAGTCCCCGACGGTAGGCGTCGCGCCCCGCAAGGGGCGTGTGAGTTGAAATGACGGAGAAATCACTAACCTAAGAGATACCGAAGTCGCGCCCCGCAAGGGGCGTGTGAGTTGAAATTGAGCATAGCAATATTTTTTCGCACCTAACGATTGTCGCGCCCCGCAAGGGGCGTGTGAGTTGAAATCTGTCGGAAAGCTTGTTGGGAATATCGCGGCTCATCGTCGCGCCCCGCAAGGGGCGTGTGAGTTGAAATCACAAATTTTCCTAACGGGAATTTTTCTAAACACAGTCGCGCCCCGCAAGGGGCGTGTGAGTTGAAATGCCCGTTTGCGTTAGCGGAATATTCACTACATTGGTCGCGCCCCGCAAGGGGCGTGTGAGTTGAAATTTTTCGTCATTAGTCCCACAAATCCTCGTCGATAGTCGCGCCCCGCAAGGGGCGTGTGAGTTGAAATTGCTGCGCAAACGCGGTAATAACGCGTTATTATTGGTCGCGCCCCGCAAGGGGCGTGTGAGTTGAAATTGCAGGTTTTGAATTTTCAGCAAACCAAAATATGGTCGCGCCCCGCAAGGGGCGTGTGAGTTGAAATGTGGTTATTCGCAACCGGCAAGCAGGTTTTCGAGGTCGCGCCCCGCAAGGGGCGTGTGAGTTGAAATGATGAATTGTCATTCGTCATTTTCCTCACTTTCAGTCGCGCCCCGCAAGGGGCGTGTGAGTTGAAATTTTGATGTCGGCGCGCAACTGTTTTTGCGCCTGCGGTCGCGCCCCGCAAGGGGCGTGTGAGTTGAAATTCCTCCAAATCGGTCGATGTGCCGTTTAGCTCCTGTCGCGCCCCGCAAGGGGCGTGTGAGTTGAAATGACGATTTCATTATTGAACAAATAATTCAAATGCGTCGCGCCCCGCAAGGGGCGTGTGAGTTGAAATGTTTCGTTCGGGCTGTATGCAGCATTGTCTTTTTGTCGCGCCCCGCAAGGGGCGTGTGAGTTGAAATCAAACTGAAATGTATCCATTTTCAGCGTATTTTTGTCGCGCCCCGCAAGGGGCGTGTGAGTTGAAATTTCTCGCGGCTGATTGTGTTCACGCGGCTAGCCGTCGCGCCCCGCAAGGGGCGTGTGAGTTGAAATGACAAGGCTATCAGTGACACGCACGACAATGCCCGGCCACGCCCCGCAAGGGGCGTGTGAGTTGAAATGTACTTCCG
>DBIU01000044.1:0-13927 GCA_002304735.1 Ruminococcaceae bacterium UBA794
CTTGACAGTCTTGGAGAAATAAAGCTGATTGTCAATAAAGCCGCGTCTGCGCCGGCAGCTTTGGTTAAAACAAATTGATAGAATAAAAATGGAGCGAATATGAGCAAAAACGGAAAAATAACGCTTATCGCGGCGGGAGCGGGCTTTGCGCTTTGCCTTGCGGCGAGGATTGCGGTGATAATATTCTTTACGGATATGAAATCGGGTTTCCTTTACGGCGGAAACGAGATTTGGTGCAATATTCTGCTGTACGCGGGAGTTTTGGCGGCGGGAATTGCCGCGTTTGTTCTCACGAAAAACGAGCCTGTAAGCGTAAATCCGAGCGAAAAAAGCTGCCTTGTAATCGGCTTTGCAACGCTTCTGGCGGCGATTTGCGCGGGATACGAGGGAATAACGGAAACGAGCGCGCTCACGCCGTCGGTTTTCCTGATAATAATGGATTTCGCTTGGGCTGTTTATATGGCGGTTCTTGCGTTCACGCTGCTGTATAAAAAGAGCTTTTCGCCCGCGCTCGGATTTTGTTATTCGATAATCGGGGTATACTGCGTAATTCGCGGTATTTACACTTTTATGAACAGAATGGCGATAACGACCGTTCCCGAAAATCTCGCGGAAGTGCTTGGAATGGTGCTTTGCGCGTGCTTTTTTGCGATGTTCGCGAAGCTCTTTTCGGGCAACGGAGAAAAGCGCACAACGCAGGGAACGTGCCTGTTCGGAGTGGGCGCGGGAGTTCTTACGCTTTCGAGTTCGCTCGGGATAATGCTTGCGAAGCTGTTTGCGCCCGCGGACGTTGCGGAGAGGATAACCGCTTCTTCAAGGACCGCCGAGGCGTTTTATCAAAGCAAACAGGGCGCGTTCGCCTATATGATGACGTTCACGCCGTATGTGAATATGGCGCTGGGATTGCTTGCGGCAGTGGGAGTCGCTGCGGCGCTGAAAAGCGTGAAATCGGATAAACAGTAATCGAGGTTGCCGTGAAAAGAAAAATAGCTTTGCTCGCGGCGCTTTGCGCGATAATGTGCGGGTGCAGCGCGGGCGTTTCGGTCGAGAATATGTTAACTCCGCCGAGGCTGCTCGCGGAGCAGAATGAGATTTACGACGAGCTAAAAAAGAGCGTTGGACAGAACGTAAAGCTGAAATACCCGCGAAGCGGCGATTATCGCTCGGCTTTTGTGATGTATGACATTGACGATGAAGACGGAGAAGAAGCGCTTGTTTTTTACGAGAGCAAGAACGCGGCTGCGGGCGAGAGTGCGCTTAGACTGAAATTTCTCGACAAAAGCGACGGAAAATGGGCTGCCGTATATGATTTGGCTTGCGCGGGAAGCGAGGTTGAGAGTATCAGCTTTTCTCGGCTCGGAACGGGCGGCGCGGTTGATATAATCATACGCTATACGCTGTTAAACCAGTCGGAAAAGGCTTTTTCCGTGATAAGATACGCGGACAAAGTGCCGAAAACGCTGTATTCGTCGGCGTATTCGTGCCTTGAGGTGTTCGACATAAACGGCGACGGTATGGACGAGCTTGTTACCGTGACGTCTGACAAGACGCTCGGAACGGCGACGGCGATGATGTTCACGAACGGCGAGAATGGGTTTGAGAAGCTGTCCGAAACGCCGATGTACGGCGGCTCGGCGGATTATCTCCGCGTTACGAAGGGCAGGCTGAACGAAAACACGCAGGCGCTGTTTTTTGACTACACAAAGGGCGGCGGACAGTCGGGAACGGACGTGCTTTATTGCTACGGAAACAGACTTTTTTGTCCCGACAGCGTTGGCGCGAACCCGCAGAGCGGCATTATATCGCGGCTTGTGAACGACTATATGTCGGAGATTTATTGTTATGACATCGATTCGGACGGGTTTGTTGAAATTCCGTCTACCACGCCGCTTCCGGGATACGAGGTGCTGACGCTTCCCGAGCAGCTTTGCGCGGTTGTTTGGTACACGGTTGCGGACGACAATTTCTCGGCGAAATATTACAGCTATTTTTCGGGGAAATATCGGTTTGCGCTTGTATTTCCGAGCCGCTGGCAGGGGGTAGTGACGGCGGTTACGGATTTTGCAAACAATGAAATTGTGTTCATATCCTATGACGAGCAAAAGGGACTTGCGGTTGACGGCACAACGGAGCTTATGAGAATACGCGCGGTTGACAAGGACGACGAAGCGGCGCTCGAGGACGCGAAGAAAATGAGCTTTCTCGGCGAAACTGAGGAAACGTACTATTGTTACAGCGCGACGAGAGGATTTCTTACGGGGCGGCTTGCGCTGACGGAGAGCGAGCTTTTGAAGAATTTTTATATGCTTTGACGAAAAAGCGCCGAAAAGGGGGAAAGAGCTGCTGTGAAACGGATTTTGGTGTGCGAGGACGAGGACTCGATACGCGATTTTGTGGTGATAAATCTTCGGCGAGCGGGATACGACGTGACCGACGTGGCGTCCGGCGAGGAAGCGGTCGAGGAATACAAGGCGCAGAACGGGAATTTCGACGTGGCGCTTTTGGACATTATGATGCCGGGAATGGACGGATTTGCTTTGTGCCGCTGGATACGCGAGCAAAGCGCGGAAATCGGGATAATTATGCTGTCGGCAAAGAGCCAGGAGATGGACAAGATAAACTGCCTTATGATGGGAGCGGACGATTATGTGACGAAGCCGTTCTCGCCATCGGAGCTTGTCGCGAGGATAGACGCGATATACCGCCGCGTATCGCAGAGCAAAGCGCCGAAAGAGGAGTCGAAGGTGATAAAGGCGGGACCGTTCACTGTGGACGGAGAAAGCAGGACCGTGTGGAAAAACGGTGAGCTTATTGAGCTTACGCAGGTTGAGTTTCATATGCTCGAGTACCTTTTGAAGCATAAGAACACGGCGCTTGACAGAAAGTCGATTTTGCGGCACATCTGGGGCGACTCGTATGTCGGCGAGGACAAGGTAATCGACGTGAATATGAGAAGGCTTAGAATGAAGATTGAGGACAATCCGTCCTCTCCAAATTACATTTTGACGGTTTGGGGATTTGGATACAAGTGGAAAGATGACTAAGCGTTCATTTTTGATAAAAAAGTCCGCGGAAAAAGCCAGAAAACACGGCAGACACTCGATTGCGACGCGCTGGATGGTAAACACGCTGCTGGTGGTTTCGATAATGCTGATTGTTGCGAACGTGTGCGTGTATTATTTCACGCGGCAGTATTATTACGGCTCGGCGGAGAGCTATGTGGTATCCGAGGCGAACGCGGCGCAGATGGTCCTTACGCGCCTTTACGAGGATATGGCGGTGAACTATTCATCTGAAGTGCGCGAGATGATAGTAAATTTCGACAAAAAAGACCGAATGGAGCTTATGTCGATAAATAAAAACGGCGAGGTTTCGCTGTCGTCGAGCGGCTTTTCGCCTGATAAAACGTACTTTATGCCCGATTACGAGGCGGCGCTTCAAAGCGAGGACAAGACGGGGATTTTTCTCGGACGCTACAACGGCGAGAATATTATTGCCGTGACGAAAATAATCGAAAAGCCGAGCAGCAGCTATCGTGCGCTGCGGTTTGTGACGTCGCTTTCGATGATTGACAGTCAGCTTGCGGGGATAATGTTCGCGTGCGTTATGATAAGCGTTTTCGTGATACTCGCGGTTGTGATGACGGGACTTTATTTCGTAAAGTCAATCTGCGTGCCGCTTGTGCAGATGAGTTCGACGGCGAAAAAGCTTGCGACGGGGGACTTTTCGGAGAGAATACCGATAACTTCGAACGATGAAATCGGGCAGCTTTCGCGCGCGTTCAACGATATGGCGAACGAGCTTGAAAACTCGGAGCAGATAAAGAACGACTTTATTTCGAGCGTATCTCACGAGCTGAGGACGCCGCTTACCGCGATAAAAGGCTGGGCGGAAACGCTCGGCGGCGGTTATGAGGAAGAAACGTTCGCGAAAGGAATGAAGGTAATAAACGGCGAAACGAACCGTCTAGAGCAGATGGTCGAGGAGCTTCTCGACTTCTCGCGGATACAGAGCGGGCGGTTTTCGCTGCATATGCAGACGATTGATGTAATCGCGGAGCTTGAAGACGCGCTTTTGCTGTTTACGGAGCGCGCTAAAAAGGAGAACATAACGCTCGCCTACAACGAGCCGCAGTTTATGTGCGCGGTTGTGGGGGATAAGAGCCGTCTGCGGCAGGTGTTCATAAACGTGATTGACAACGCGTTTAAGTACACGGACGCGGGAAGCATAGACGTTCTTGCGGAGAAAAACGAGAGTTCCGTTGTGATAACGGTGACGGATACGGGCTGCGGAATTGCGCCGGAGGACCTGCCGAAGGTAAAGCAGAAGTTTTACAAGGCGAACAGAACAAAGCGCGGTTCGGGAATAGGACTTGCGGTTGCCGACGAGATAATCGAGATGCACGGCGGAACGCTTGAGATTGAGAGCGCGCTCGGCGCGGGAACAACGGTGACGATAACGCTGCCGCTTGCGGTTAAGGAAGATTGAAATGAGTAAAAAGAAAAAAAGCACAGATAAAAAGACAAAAATCGGCGGACAGGCGCTGATTGAAGGAATAATGATGAAGGGCGTTTCCAAGGGCGCGATGGCGGTCCGCAAAAAGGACGGCACGATTTATACCGAGGAATGGGAGCTTTCCGAGAAAAAGTGGTACAACAAGGCGCCGTTTGTGCGCGGCTGCGTGAATTTTATCCAGCAGCTCCGCGAGGGCTGGACGTGTATGAATAAATCGTCCGAGATAAGCGGAGCGTTCGACGACGACTCCGAACAGACGAAGTTCGACAAGTGGCTTGAAAAGCACTTCGGCGAGAAGGGCTTTGCGGTAATATCTTGGATAATTTCGTTTTTGATGATAGCGGCGATGCTCGCGGTGTTTCTGTTTGTGCCGTCGTATCTGTTCAAGCTGATAGAAAGCGCCGTCGGCGAGGGCGTGGACATTTCGATGTGGAAATCTGCATTCGAGGGTGTTCTGAAGCTGATTTTGTTCGTGATATATATGGCGATTGTGGCGCAGATGAGGAGCATCAAGCGCACCTATGAATATCACGGCGCAGAGCATAAGACCATAGCGTGCTATGAGGCGGGAAAAGAGCTTACGGTTGAGAATATCAAGCCGATGAGGCGCTTTCACCCGCGCTGCGGAACGAGTTTTATTATCATAACGCTTCTCGTGAGCATTTTGGTGTATTCGCTTGTGCCGCTTGAGCCGGGCGAGTGGCTCGGAATTGAGAACAAGGTGCTTGCGGCGCTGCTCCGTGTGCTGATAAAGCTGCCGCTGCTGCCTTTTGTCGTGGGAATCTCGTACGAGATAATAAGGCTTGCGGGACGATACACAAACATCTTGACGAAGATAATATCGGCGCCGGGAATGTGGATGCAGCGCCTTACGACAAGAGAACCCGACGCAAGCCAGATTGAAGTGGCGATAGCGGCGGTGCTGCCGTGCCTGCCGAAAGAGGGCGAGGACGACAACTGGTGAGCGTGAAAGGCGAGAAAAATTTGGAAATCAGAGAGCTTTTGAGCAGGGTTTTGTGCGGGCTTGCGGACAGCGGGATTGAGAACGCGGGCTTTGAAGCGCGCCAAATTCTCGAAAAAGCGGGAATACAGCAGATGAAAATTCTCTCCGAGCCGCGCATGGAAATTTCCCGCGAAATAACTGCAAAAGCCTGCAAAATGGCTGAAAAACGCGTTTCGGGATACCCGCTTCAGTACGTTCTCGGAGAATGGGAATTTTACGGGCTTCCGTTTCGGGTAGGCGAGGGAGTGCTTATTCCGCGGCAGGATACGGAAACGCTGGTTGAGGTTGCGGGCGAATTTCTGAAAAATTCTCTCGAAAACGAGCGAAAAACGCTTGATTTATGCGCGGGAAGCGGCTGTATCGGGATAACGCTCGCGAAGCTGTTCGGAGCGGACGCAACGCTTGTCGAGAAATCGCGCGAAGCTTTTCGTTATCTTGAAGAAAACATTGAGCTGAACGACGTGAAAGCGCAGTGCAAAGCGGTTCTTGGAGATTGCTTTGAGGCGGAGAAAATAGTCGGCGAGTACAATGCGATTGTATCGAATCCGCCGTATCTCACCGAAAACGATATGAAAAATCTGATGAAAGAGGTGACGTTCGAGCCGAAAACGGCTTTGTACGGCGGCACGGACGGCTTGGATTTTTACCGCGCGCTGCTTTCGGAATATCCGAAAAAGCTTGCGAAAAACGGACTTTTCGCGGTTGAAATCGGAATGGGCGAGGAAGAAGCGGTAGGCGAAATGTTCCGCGAAAACGGCATTGAACCGCGGTTTGAAAAGGATTTATGCGGAAAGGTCCGCGTAGTATACGGCGTTAAATATTGAAATAACATAAACGGAGGAAAAAACAATGGCAATGGATAAGAAAAAAGCGGGAAAATCGACGGAAAAGGTTGAAAAAGCCGTTGACGCTGAGGACAGAAAGCGCGCGATTGAGATTGCGATGCAGCAGATAGACAAGCAGTTCGGCGAAGGCACGATAATGTTTATGGGCGAGAACAAGCATATGGACCTCGAACATATCTCGACAGGCTCGCTTATGCTTGACCTTGCGCTCGGAATAGGCGGTCTGCCGAAGGGCAGAATAATCGAGGTTTACGGCGCGGAAAGCTCGGGAAAGACGACGCTCTGCCTGCACGCGGTTGCGGAAGCGCAGAAGGCGGGCGGAATGGCGGCGTTTATCGACGTTGAACACGCTCTCGACCCGGTTTACGCGCGTGCGCTCGGCGTTGACGTGGACAATCTGCTTGTTTCGCAGCCCGACACGGGCGAGCAGGCGCTCGAAATTATCGAAACGCTTGTGCGTTCGGGCGCGATTGATATTGTGGTACTCGACTCGGTTGCGGCGATGGCGACAAGGGCTGAGATTGACGGCGAAATGGGCGACGCGCACGTCGGAGTACAGGCGCGTTTGATGTCGCAGGCGATGAGGAAGCTCACCGCGATTATCGGCAAAACAAACTGCGTCGCTATTTTCATCAACCAAATTCGCGAGAAAATCGGCGTTCTTTACGGCAATCCCGAAACCACTCCGGGCGGCCGTGCGCTGAAGTTCTACGCTTCCGTGAGAATTGACGTGAGAAAGGGCGAACCGCTGAAAAACGGCTCTGAAATCATCGGAAGCCGCGTTAAGTGCAAGGTCGTGAAGAACAAGGTTGCGCCGCCTTTCAAGACCGCGGAATTTGATATGGTTTTCGGCGAGGGCATCTCGAAAATCGGCGAAATTATCGACTGCGCCGTCGAGTTCAATATCATCAAAAAGAGCGGTTCTTGGTTCTCGTACGATGATATGAAGATAGGTCAGGGTAAGGATAAGGTTAAGGATTTCCTCAAAGAAAATCCTCAGATTTGCGAAGAAATCGAGAAGAAGGTTCGCGATGAATTTGACAAAATCGCAAGCGGCGAGGAAGAAGCGCCGATTGAGATGAAGAAGTCCTCCGACGACAAATCGGACGACGATTTTTCCGAGTTTGACACGGACGGCGCTGAATAATGAAAATATCGGCATTGTCCGAATATAAGGGCGAAACGTGGCAAATTGTCTTCGAAAACGGCAGGAAAGTGTTCGTAAACGAGATGATTGTGAGCGATTTTCGGCTTTTCGAGGGCAGGGAAATCACGTCGGCGGAGCTAAGCTCGATAACCGCCGCGGATATCGCGCGAAAAGCAAAAAAACGTGCGCTTTATTTGCTCGGCGAGAGAGCGTTCTGCCGCGGAGAGCTTTTCGCGAAGCTTGAGAAAACCTATGGCGCGGAGGTCGCGGAGGACGCGGTTTGCTACGTCGAGGAGCTTGGCTACATCAACGACGAGGATTACGCGAAAAAGTACGCGGAGTATCTGATAAAGCGGAAAAAGCACGGCGTTTACAGGGCGAAGCGGGAAATGCTTCAAAAGGGGCTTTCGCGGGAGCTTTGCGAGAACGTTCTCGCGGAGTTTACGGAAGACGAGCTTGACGAGGAGCTGCTTTGGCTTATCAGAAAAAAATACATTGAGAAAATCTCGGATTTCGACGGGCGGAGGAAAACCGTGGCGGCGCTTGTGCGCAGGGGCTATGATTTTTCTTCGGTAAAGCGCTGTATCGCGGCGTGTCTTGAGGATTTCGACGATGAGGAGTTTTACGAAAATGAGTGAAAAAAGAACAAAGGTCGCGCTTGTATCGCTTGGCTGCGCGAAAAATCAGGTTGACGCGGAAATGATGATGGCGCGGCTTGCTGAAGCGGGATACGCGTTTGTCGAAGAACCGGGACTTGCGGATATCGTTCTGCTGAACACCTGCGGCTTCATCACCGCGGCAAAGGAAGAAGCAATCGAGTGGCTGAACGAGCTTATTGAGCTGAAAAACGAGGGCAGAATTAAGTATATCTGCGTTACGGGCTGCCTTTCGGAGCGCTATCGCGGCGAATTTTCGGAGCTGTTTCCCGAGGTTGACGCGGTTGTCGGGATAAGCGAGTATGAGAAAATCACGGAGATTTTCGATAAAATGCAAAAGGGCGAGAAAATTCAGGTTTTCGGCGACAAGGAAAAGCACGCGATGGAAGGAAAGCGCATTTTGTCCACGATGCCGCACTACGCTTATATGCGCATTGCGGACGGCTGCGACAACTGCTGCACCTACTGCGCGATACCGAAAATCCGCGGTCGCTTCCGTTCGAGAACGATGGAAAATATCGTCGAGGAGGCGCGCGCGCTTGCCGCGGACGGCGTTCGCGAGCTTATTCTGATTGCGCAGGACACAACGCGCTACGGACTTGATTTGTACGGAAAACTTGCGCTTCCGGAGCTTTTGAATAAGCTCTGCGAGCTTGATTTCAAGTGGATTAGGCTGCTTTATTGCTATCCCGAAAGAATTACGGACGAGCTTATCGACGTTATCAAAAATCAGCCGAAAATCGTGAAGTACATTGATATTCCGATGCAGCACTGCGACGGCGCATTGCTGAAGCGTATGAACAGAAAGGGCGATGAAAACTCGCTGCGCGAGCTTGTGGCAAAGCTTCGCCGAGAAATCCCCGGAATTACGCTTCGCACAACGTTTATCACGGGCTTCCCCGGCGAAACCGAGGAGCAGTTCAACGAGCTTGGCGAGTTCGCCGAGGAAATGAAGTTTGAGAGAATGGGCTGTTTCGCGTATTCCGAGGAGGAGGGAACGCCCGCCGCGTCTTTCCCCGACCAGATTGACGAGGAGGTTCGCGAGCATCGCAAGGAAATTCTCGAGGAGCAGCAGGATACGCGCGTCGCCTTGATGTACGAGGCGATGATAGGAGATGAAGCCGAGGTTGTCGTAGAGGGTTACGACCGCTATCTTGAGCATTATTTCGGAAGAAGCGCGGCTTTCGCTCCCGAAATCGACGGAATGATTTATTTCACCGCGAACGGCAGGAAGCCCGCAGTCGGCGAATTTGTGAAAATACGCTTCAACAACGTTGTTGACAATAATCTTATCGGAGAAATAATATGAACCTGCCAAATAAGCTTACGGTAATAAGAATTGCGATTGTGCCGTTTTTCGTGTTTTTTATGTGCTATGATGCCGTGCCGTACAGATTTATCTGGGCGCTTGCGCTGTTTATCGCGGCAAGCGTCACGGATATGCTTGACGGAAAAATTGCGCGAAAGCGCGGACTTGTGACGAATTTCGGTAAATTTCTCGACCCTCTCGCGGATAAAATTCTCGTTGCGGCGGCGCTTGTCTGTTTCGTAGAGCTGCGCTGGACGTATTCTTGGGTAGTCGTAATAATACTTCTGCGCGAATTTGCGGTATCGGGAGTGCGCCTTGCGGCGGTTTCCGGCGACAAAAGAGCGGTTATTCCCGCGAATATCTGGGGCAAAGTCAAGACGGTTTTCACGCTTGTTGCGATTATCGCGATACTTGCAATGCACATTTTGATGACATTCGGAATTTTAGTTGACTCGAACACGTTTGTCGTGACGGACGCAGGGACTTTGATTGAGCTTGAGGAAGCCGCGAGCGGCATTGCCGTGAGTATTCCCGTGCAGATAATAAGCAACGTTCTGATGTATATAACGGCGGCGATTACGCTTGTTTCGGGCGTGAAGTATCTTTACGACAGCCGCGAGTTTATCGACCCGAAAAAGTGAGGACAATATGAATAACGCTGTTCTTAATCAAAATCTGAGTGAAAAAGCGCTCAATCGCCCGCAGATGCTGATAGCGCAGCTTCTTTTCCGCGAGAAACCCGAGCGCTGTTCCGCGGAAAAGGCGAGGGCGGCTATTTCAAAATACTGCGGCGATGTCGGCGAAACCGCAGAAAAATCGGACATTCTGATGTTCCCCGTAAACGGGCTTCGCGTTGAATTTGAGGACAAGCCCGAGGGCGTGCCGCCGCTTGCGTGTTTTTTGCAGCCGTCGGAGTTCACGCTTGAGCTTGATGAAATGACGCGTTCGCAGCTCTGGGATATGGAGAACGGCGCGAATTTTATCGACAGCGTGAAGTACGAGGCTGTCGTGTACGCGATGCTTTCGGCGGGGCTTTCCTACCGCGAGCAGGCGGAGCTTTTCATAGCGCAGCTTGACGCGGCGGCGGAGATGTTCCCGACGTTTGAGGCGATATTCACGGCTGGTTCGGGAAAGCTGATTTCGCGGGAGCGGTTTCTTGAGGACAGGCAGTGGGACAAGGCGGCGCGGTTCTTGAAAACGGCGGTAAACGTGCGGTTTTTCACTGTTTCGGATACCGATGAAATGGTTGTGGACAGTCTTGGAATGTATCTTTTGGCGCTGCCCGACGTTCAGTTCCATTTTCGAGCGCTCGACCCGAATTATGTTGTGAATTACGCGTATAATCTTCTCGATTATCAATATGAAAACGATTTCCCGATAGAGAACGGCGACAGGCTTGACGGCATAGGCGCGGACGGGAATATCAGCGAGAGCGTGCAGTGGCGCGGCGGCTATGAGAACTCGCTTATTCAGCCTATTCGTCCTGTTTTGGATATCAATTGCGGCGATTGTGCCGCAGGTTCTCGCGATTAATTTCAGAAAAAAATCCCGGATTTAACTCTGGGATTTCAAATTTATTCGGTGATTTTCTTGTACATCTCGGGTCTGCGGTCGCGGAAAACGCCCCAGCTCAGCCGAAAATCGTGAATTTCATCGAGGTCGTATTCACGCAGGATAACCGCGTCCGTTTCGTTTTCGCAAAGCTCGACGATTTTGCCTGTTTCGTCAGTGAGAAAGCTGCCGCCGTAGAATTTCAGCATACTTTTCTGACGCGCGTTTTCTTCGTCGGGGAGAACCTCCTCAAGACCTATTCTGTTCGCGGTGACGACGGGAACGAGGTTTGCCGCGGAATGTCCCTGCATACAGCGCTGCCAGTGCCCCTTGCTGTCGCAGTCGAGGATAGGTTCGCTGCCGATAGCGGTCGGATAGAGCAGCATTTCCGCGCCCATAAGCGCCATACAGCGCGCCGCTTCGGGAAACCACTGGTCCCAGCAAATCCCGACTCCGATTTTGCCGTAAGTCGTGTCCCAGACCTTAAACCCTGTGTTTCCGGGGGTAAAATAGAACTTTTCCTGATAAAAATGGTCGTCGGGAATATGCGTTTTTCGGTAAACGCCGAGCAGCTTCCCGCAGTCGAGAATTGCAATGCTGTTGTACAGCACATTCACATCGCGCTCGTAGAAGCTTATCGGGATAACCGCCGAAAGCTCGCGCGAAATCTCCAAAAATCGCTTTACAGCGGGATTTTCTTCGGTTTCGGACGCAAGCGAGTAGTAATCGTAGCGCCGCTCCTGGCAAAAATATTTCGTTTCAAAAAGCTCGGGCAGCAGGATAACGTTCGCGCCGCGCGCAGCCGCCTCTCTGACGAGCTTTTCCGCTTTGTCAAGCGACATTTCGCGCGTTTCGGGAACGCTCATTTGAATTGCCGCCGCAGTTACTTTTCTCATATAATCACCCACATTTTTTGAATAATATCACAAATTTCATTATACCAAATTGTGAGATATTTGTCAATAGCTTTAATAATAAGGTAATTTCTGCATAAAAATTTGGTTTTAATATGTGCATAACTAATAAAAATATCTAAAAATGAAAGAAAAAATACGAAAAAATTCAAATTCTGTTGACAATCGGCGAAAATTGTGTTATCATAGTTGCATATGCGGGCAATAGAACCCGAACATTTGAAAGGAGCATTTTTTATGAAAAAGATATTGTCAATTCTTGCGGCGGCGGCAATCGCGCTTTCCTGCGCGGCCTGCAATAACGCGGGCGGCGGAAAGAAAACGCTTAAGGTAGGTTCCGACGTATCATATCCGCCTTTCGAGTATATGGATACCGACGGAAACTCTCCTATCGGCATTGATATGGACCTTGCGAAGGCGCTCGGCGAAAAGATGGGCTATGAGGTTGAAATCGTCAATACCTCTTGGGACGGAGTATTTTCGGGACTTGACAACGGCAATTACGACGTTGTTATGTCCGCGGTAACAATCACTCCCGAAAGACTTGAGAGCTACATTTTCTCCGACCCGTACATTGAAAACTGGCAGTCAATCGTCGTTATGTCAGACGCTGAGAAGAAGCCCGCTTCCCCCGAGGAGCTTGCGGGACTGAAGGTCGGCTATCTTCAGGAATCGACCTCCGACGTTTACCTGACTGAGTTTATCGCAAAGAACAACATTTCCGTTGAAACATTCGAGTACGGAACCGTTATGAACGCGTATGAGGACCTCGCTGCGGGACGTCTTGACGCGGTAATTTCCGACAGCACCGTTACCGCGCGCTACATTGCCGACCCGAAGTACACTCAGACGTGGCTTCAGACCGAGGGCGAGCCGGAGCTTTTCGGCGTTTGTATTCCCAAGGACAAGACGGCTCTGCGCGACGAGATAAACAAGGCGCTCAAGGAGCTTAAGGCTGACGGAACGCTTGACAAGATTATCAACACTTATTTCTGATTACAGAACGAAAGACGGGGCAGGCAGCGTTTGTCTGCCTTGTTTTGGGTAAATATTAAGGAAGGTCGAATATGAAGGAAAATCCCGCTGTTGAAGCGAAAAAAACAAATCCCTTTCCGCGATTTTTGAAAAAGCACAAGGCGCTTTTTATCGTGATTTTGGCGATTATCGCGGCAATTATCCCGCTTATCTGCACCGCGCCGTCGGAAGAAGCGCTCAGAGAAGCTGTTCCGCAGGATTTTATCGAGCTTGAGGCAAAAAAGGAATCGGAGAGCTATCAGAATATCGGAATAATGTCGGCGCTTAAGGTGCAGAAGCAGCTTAATGCCGCGGACGTAAGAAGCTATCTCGTTCTCGGCGTTGCCGGACAGGCGATTGATACGACGGACAACGCGTTTGCGGGATTTTGGGCGAACTTCGTAAACTGGCTTCCTTCGCTGCTCGAGGGCGCTCAGCTCACGATTTTGCTGACGATATCGTCGGTTGCGGCGGGACTTATCTTGTCGGTATTTCTCGCGCTCGGAAAGATGTCGAAAATCAAGCCTATTTCGTGGTTTTGCAGGGGATACATTTTCTTCTTCAGAGGAACTCCGCTGCTTATGCAGCTATACTTTCTCTGGTTCGGACTGCCGAAGCTCATTCCGCTGCTGACGATTTCGGACAGATTTTTGGCGGCGTTTATTGCGTTTTCGCTCAATTCGGGAGCATACTGCGCCGAGAATATCCGCGCGGCGATTCAGTCCATCGACAAGGGACAGTTTGAGGCTGCGAAAGCGCTCGGACTTACCTACGGTCAGACGATGTGGAAGATAATCATTCCCCAGACCTACCGCAGGCTTATTCCGCCGACCGCGAACGAGTTTATAATGGTACTGAAAGACGCGGCGCTGACTTCAATAATCGCGCTCGACGACCTTTCGAGAGTGACAAATTCGATTATGACCTCGACGAACAACGTTTCGGTATACATAGTTTCGATGATAATTTATCT
>DBIU01000044.1:13975-14507 GCA_002304735.1 Ruminococcaceae bacterium UBA794
CCGCCGTGTTCTCGAAGATATTCGGAACGCTCGAAAAGCGGTTTGCGTATGAGTAAGGGGGCGGGAAAATGTCGATGATAAAAACCGAAAAGCTCTGCAAGGATTTCGGAGAGCTTAAAGTGCTTAAAGACTGCTCGCTTACCGTTGAGCAGGGAGAGGTTGTTTGCCTTATCGGGCCGTCCGGCGCGGGAAAATCAACCTATCTGCGCTCGCTTAATCACCTTGAAACTATCACGAACGGAAAGCTGTGGGTTGAGGAAAAGCTGCTTGACGACCGCATAAACGGCGTTAATCAGATTAAGATAACTCCACAGGAGCGTCAGCAGGCGCTTCTTGAAATGGGAATGGTGTTCCAGCGCTTTAACCTGTTTCCGCACTTGACCGTGCTTCAGAACGTGATGCTCGCGCCGATAAACGTGAGAAAGCGCGATAAAAAGGAAACCGAGGAGCTTGCGCGAGAGCTTTTGAGCAAGGTTGGTCTTATTGATAAGGCGGATGTTTACCCGACGAAGCTTTCGGGCGGACAGCAGCA
>DBIU01000044.1:14622-18821 GCA_002304735.1 Ruminococcaceae bacterium UBA794
GAGCCGACGTCGGCGCTTGACCCGGAGCTTGTCGGCGAGGTTCTCGGAGTTATGAAGAACCTTGCGGCAGACGGAATGACGATGATTGTCGTAACGCACGAAATGGGCTTCGCAAAGGAGGTTTCCGACCGCGTTGTGTTTATGTATCAGGGCGAAATTCTCGAGGTTAATCCTCCGGAAATTCTGTTTACAAACCCCGAAAACGACCGCACAAAGCAGTTTTTACAGTCGGTGCTGAACGTATAATGAGCCTTGTGAAATTAAGAAGCAGCCTGCTTTTGCTGCTTACGGCGATAGTATGGGGAATGGGCTTTGTGTCGCAGTCCGCAGGCTCGGACAGCGTGGGAGCGTTTACGTTCACATCTGCGAGAAGTATTCTGGCTTGCGCGGCTCTTATTCCCGTAATCGCGATAATCCGCGCGCGCACTCCCGCCGAAAAGAAGAAGCCGATTGACAAGAAAATCACGATAAAAGCGGGAATATGCTGCGGTTTGGCGCTGACGGCTGCGAGCCTTTTTCAGCAGTTCGGCGTGTCGATGACGACCGTTGGAAAAAGCGGCTTCATAACCGCCCTTTACATAATTTTCACGCCTATTCTCGGCATTTTCATCAAGAAAAAATGCCCGAAAATTGTGTGGCTCGGAGCGGTTTTGGCAGTGTTTGGAATGTACCTGCTTTGTATGACGGAGGGGAATTTTTCACTCCGAACGGGCGATTTGCTTGTGCTGATATGCGCGGTTCTGTTTGCTGTGCATATTCTGGTTATCGACTATTTTTCCCCTAAAACGGACGGCGTTGTAATCGCCTGCATACAGTTTTTCGTGTGCTTTTTGATAAGCGGAATACTTGCGCTTATTTTCGAAAAGCCGACTTGGCAGCAGCTCTCGGACGGCGCAATCCCGATACTTTACGCGGGACTTTTGTCAAGCGGAGTCGGCTATACGCTTCAGATTGTCGGACAGAAGGGGCTTAACCCGACCGTGGCGGCGCTGATTATGTCGCTTGAGAGCGTAACCTCGGCGGTTGCGGGCTTTATCGCATACAAAATCGGCTTCCTCAAGGACGACCAGACTCTTACGGAACGTCAGATTTGGGGCTGCGCTATTGTGTTCGGCGCGGTGATTTTGGTGCAGATACCGTGGGAGAACATCTTCAAAAAGCGTAAAAAAGAATAAAACAGACGGCGAAAATCTCGGTTCGGGAAATTCGCCGTTGTTTTTTTGTACAAAAACTATTGCAAAATTCGACAAAAAATGTTATAATAGAACAAGAGTAATTATTTCAAAAAACAACAACCGGAGGAAGAAAATGCGTCCGATTGCGATTTCATTGTTAATTTGCGCGGCGGGAGCGGCGGCGATATGCGCCGTTTTCGGGATATTTCCGTGGCTTTTGCCGATATTTTTGGGGCTTGCGCTTGCGGTAAACCTGCTGATTTGGCTTGTTTTGTGGATATTTTCGCTGTTCGTCAGCAAGAAAAAAGTCTATGAAAAACCGTCGCGGTTTTATTCGAGAATGTTGAATTTCGGTTATGCATACATTTGCGAGGGCGCGAGAGTTAAAATAAAATCAAGCGGCACGGAAAAAGTCCCCGAAAAGCCGTTTTTGCTTGTGTCAAACCATTTGTCGCAGCTCGATAATATGATACAGTGTCTTGTGCTTAAACCGCGCAGTCTTGCTTATATCACAAAGGAATCGCTGTTTAAGATACCGATTGTGGGGAGGACGATATGGCGGTGCTGCTATATGCCGATTGACCGAAAGAGCCTGCGCGCGGGAAAGAACGCGGTTGAGATTGCGGAGGATTACATAAGGCGCGGAGCGCTTTCGGTGGGCGTTTATCCCGAGGGAACGCGCGGCGACGGAGTTAATCTCGGGAAATTCCACGCGGGGTGCTTCAAAATCGCGGTTAAAACGGGCTGTCCGGTTGTTGTGGCGGCAATTCAAGGTACGAAGGACGCGCACAAAAGAACGCCTTGGCGAAGCACAAGGGTGCGGTTTGACATAATTGACGTAATCGACCCCGCGGGGCATAAAACCGTGGAGCTTTCGGAGCTTGTCCGCGGGAAAATATCGGCGTTTCTCGAGTCGGAAAAAACAGAAATTCAAACATAACGGAGGAAAAAATGACAGTTGTTCTTTATAATCCGCTTGCAAACAACAGCAGGGGAAAAGAAAACGCGGCGAAAATCGCCGAGCTGGTTGACGAGGAAGTTACGTTTAAGGATATACGCGACGCGAAGCTTTCGGATTTTTCGCTTGATGATAAGCTGATAGTCTGCGGCGGCGACGGAACACTTAATCGCTTGGTTAACATTGTGGGCGAGCCGGAGCGCGAGATTTATTATTACGCGGCGGGTTCGGGAAACGATTTTACGCGCGATATCGGCGAAAACGGGATAATTCTGCTCAATCCTTATCTGAAAGACCTCCCGACGGTTGAGGTTAAGGGGAAGAAATATAGGGTGCTGAACGGCGTTGGCTACGGAATTGACGGATATTGCTGCGAAGTCGGCGACAGAATGAGAGTGAAAAATTACGGAAAGGACATAAATTACTCGTCGATTGCGATTAAGGGACTGCTGTTTCACTTCAAGCCCGCGAACGCCGTTGTGACTGTTGACGGCAAGGAGTATAAGTTCAGAAAGGTTTGGCTTGCGCCGACGATGAACGGAAGATATTACGGCGGAGGAATGTGCGTTGCTCCCGAACAGGACAGGCTGAACGCGGAAAGAAAGCTGACGTGCGTTGTGATGTACGGTTCAAACAAGCTCAAGACGCTTATGGTGTTCCCATCTATTTTCAAGGGCGAACACGTTAAGCATAAGGAAATGGTTGAAGTTCTCACGGGAAGCACGATTGAGGTTAAATTCGACCGTCCGACCGCGCTTCAGATTGACGGTGAAACGATAAGCAACGTTGAGAGCTACATAATGAGAAGCGCCGCCGTTTCCGAGGAAAACAAGCCGGCTGCGGAGGCTAAGGCTTGATTATAAGGAAAATTGAACGCTCTGACATTGCGGCGTGAAAGAGCGGAAAGTGAGGAGGTTAGAAACACAATGGATTCGTTTTGCTCGTTTATTATCATATTATGTATTATTGCGGGTATAATATATGCAATTGGTATTCTTCTTTCTGAAATTATGCCAATAATATTTGTTGTTTTTTGCGTTGTTGCTATTACCTTTTTAATATATTTTATTTTTGAAAAAATTTATTTTTGTAGTAAGCCTTTTTTACGAATAAAAGAAAGTATTAAGTCTTATGCAGAGGACTGTAATGAGTTAAATAACCACATTGAAGATTTGAAATCTTGGGAAATTAGCGGAAGCACAACAGATTATGGAGTGGCTCAATATATCGATAATAGCAAGTACAGTTATCGTCGTTCTGAGTTAAATAAAAACCAAAACGCTAAAAACATCTATAATTGTTCGTTATGTGTCTGTAAAAATGCACAACAACAGCCTTTCAAATACATATGTAAGTATTTTGGTATAAAGCCAAACGAAGAAACATTAGAAAAATTTGAATGTATGTTGAATCATTTCGCTGCTGCAGAACAAGGTAAGGAACTACTGCAAAAAGAAAGAGATAGGATTGTTGCTAGCGTTAGTAATAAGATTCCCTTCGTGATTAGAAAATTTAGACCTAAAAAGCTAATGCATAAACTTGGATTTAAAGAAATTGACCTAAGTCAAGTGTATTTTCCGAGATATAAATTTTTGTATATTAGTGCAGGTGGCAATAGTTCTATGGAGTGTAATGTCATAATGGATATCGATAATATTAATAGATTTGTCCTATATCTTTCTGATATTGTTAAGTTTAAAAAAAGTGCTGCTGGGCAAAGGGCATTGATGACTTCTTCATTACGTGAAAAGATAAAAAAACGTGATAATTACACTTGCCAAATTTGTGGTTTGTCAATATTTCAAGAACCTAATTTATTGTTGGAAATAGACCATATAATACCTATAGCAAAACATGGACTTACAGTTGAAGATAATCTGCAAACATTATGCTGGCGCTGTAATCGTAAAAAGGGAAAAAAATAATGAAATGGTAGATTTTGTAAATCGATTCAATTAATCAAGAAAAACCAAATGAAAATCAGGCAAAATCCGAAAAAATCGCGGGTTTTGCCTGTAATTTTTTTTCAATATCGGTTAATTTAGCTGCAAATCGCTGCAAAAGCG
>DBIU01000044.1:18885-35176 GCA_002304735.1 Ruminococcaceae bacterium UBA794
CTGCAAAAGCGCGGGTTTCGCACACTTTAGTCGGCGAAAGCGCCTTGACTAACAAAACAGGCAAAATCCGAAAAAATCGCGGGTTTTGCCTGTAATTTTTTTCAATATCGGCTAATTTGCGCTGCAAATCGCTGCAAAAGCGCGTTATTTTGCTCGTTTAGGACTGCAAATTACTGCAAAATCAGTCAATCGCGGGAATTTGCTGAGTTATGCAGTGAATATTTCCGCCGCCCGTGAGAATGTCGCGCGCGTAAATCGGAATGATTTCTCTTTCGGGAAACAGCTCGGCGAGCGTTTCGCGGGCGCGTTCATCTGCTTCATCGCCGAAAAACGGCATAACAACCGCATTATTCGCGATGTAGAAGTTGACGTAGGACGCGGCAAGCCGCTCTCCGACCGTCCTTGTAGGCTCAAAATCCATTGTGTCAAGACCGCCGCACTCGTCCTCGCTGACGTAAACCGGCTTCGGCAGATAAAGCTTGTGAACCTTGATTTTGCGCCCTTTCGCGTCGGTTGAGTTCTCGAGAATGTCAAGGCAGCTTTTCGAGAGCGCGTACTGCGGGTCGCTTTCATCATCGGTCCACGCAAGAACAACCTCTGCGGGCTTCACAAACGCGCAGATATTATCAACGTGTTCGTCGGTTTCATCGCCGAAAATGCCGTTCTTAAGCCAGATTACCTTGCTTATCCCAAGGCACTCGGCGAGCTTTTGTTCAATCTGCTCTTTAGTCATATCGGGATTTCTGCCGCCGCTCAAAAGGCACGCCTCCGTTGTAATCAGCGTTCCTTCGCCGTCCGTGTGTATCGAGCCGCCCTCGAGCACAAACCCGCTCATATCATACATATCGACGTCATATAAATCGCAGAGCTTCCGCGCCATTTTATCGTCCTTGTCCCACGGGAAATACAAGCCGTTAAACAGTCCGCCCCAAGCGTTGAAGCTCCAGTTTATGCCGCGGATTTCCCTGCCGTTTGTAACAAAGGTCGGCGCGTAATCCCTCGCCCAAGAATCATTGCTCGACATTTCCACAACGCGGATATTGTCGGGAAGCAGATAACGCGCGTTCTCATACTGCTTTTCGGACGCGCAGACCGTCACCTTCTCGCTTTTCGCGATTGCTTTGCACACCTCGACAAACGCTTTCCGCGCCTTATACCCGCCGTATGCCCAAGAGTCGCTCCTCTCCGGAAAAATCAATATACAGCCGGAATGTTTCGAGAACTCCGCCGGCATATAAAATCCGTCGTCGCGGGGATTGCTTGTAAGTACTCTCATTTTTTTCGTCCTTTGCTATTTTTTGTTATTATAACATATTTCAAATCGAAAATCAAGTATTGCAGTATTTGCATAATCAAATTGCAAATTATCCTCTTGAAATTATTTTTATAATGTGGTAAAATGATAAAACAGAAAAATATACGCATACGCAAAGGAATGGGATAAAATGAAGGATTTGACGAACGGAAAGCCGCTGAAGCTAATCGCGGCATTTGCGCTGCCTATTCTGCTGGGCAACGTTTTTCAGCAGGTTTACAGCCTCACGGATACGATTATAATAGGAAAAACGCTCGGAAACGAGGCGATTGCGGCGGTCGGCTCGACGGCTTCGGTTGTTTCGCTTATGTTCAGCATTATAAACGGGCTTGTGACGGGATTTGCGATTATCGTATCGAAGAACTTCGGCGCGGGACGTCATGATGAAATGCGAAGGACAATCGCGCGAATGTTGACGTTTTCGGCGATAACAACGGCTGTCATCATCTGTGCGACGACAATCTTCATCGAGCCGCTTTTAACCGCCCTCAACACTCCCGCGGGGATTTTTGAACAGGCGAGGGATTATCTGTTTGTGGTGGCGCTCGGACTTGTCGTAACGCTTTTGTACAACTTCGAGGCGGCAATCCTCAGAGCGGTCGGCGACAGCGTTATTCCGCTCGTTATACTCATAATCTCAACCGCGCTTAATATCGTCCTTGACCTGCTTTTCGTATGCGTTTTCAATGCGGGAGTTCTCGGCGCGGCTGTCGCAACTGTCGCCGCGCAGCTCATTTCCGCGGTTGTCTGTCTTGTTTATCTTGTGAAGAAAAGACCGTTTCTCCTTGTCAAGAAAAGCGACTTCAAATTTACCAAGGAAACTACGGCGGAGCTTCTCTCGGCGGGCTTCGGAATGGCGCTTATGTATTCGATTGTCGATATGGGTTCAATTGTCCTGCAAAACGGTATAAACGGCTTCGGCGAGGACATCATAACCGCGCATACCGCCGCGAGAAAGATTTTCAGCCTGCTTATAATGCCGTTTTCGTCAATCAGCGCGGCGCTTGTTACCTATTGCTCGCAAAATCGCGGCGCAGGCAAGTATTCGCGCATTAAAACGGGAATCCGCGACGGCTTGCTGATTGCGTTCGCGTGGGCTGCGGCGACTGTTGCGCTTGTATTTTTCGCGGGGAATTTCCTTGTCGGAATGCTTGTTTCCTCCGACGAAGCGAACAGCGCCGATATTATCGCGACAGCCGTTCTATACCTAAAATGGAGCGTGCCGTTCTATTTCGCGCTTGCGGCGCTGCTTGCGCTCAGAGCCTCGCTTCAGGGGCTTGGACGAAGCGCCGTGCCGATTATGTGCAGCATAATCGAGCTTTCGTGGAAGATTGTCACGGTGCTTGTGATTATCCCGATTTTCGGCGGAAATAACGGCACTGTCGGAAATTCAATCGAAAAAATCGGCGGTTATTTCGGAGTGATAATTTCCGAGCCGATTATTTGGACAGCCTGCGCGTTCTTAATCATAATTATCGCGGTTATTACCTTTCACAGACTGCCGAAAGAGGACGAGCCTTATGGCGAACAGAGTATAAAGGAGAGCTAAAATGACTTTCAAAGAACTGCTTTCAAACGATAAATTCATAATCCTCGACGGCGCTATGGGAACGATGCTTCAGAAGGCGGGGCTGAAGCTCGGCGGTATTCCCGAGGAGCTTAATTTCACAAATCCCGAAATTATCGAGGATATTCACCGCAAGTATATCGCCGCGGGCGCGCAGGCGGTTTATGCGAACACGTTCGGCGCGAACAGAAATAAGCTTAAAAACAGCGCGTATTCCGTTGAGGAAACGATAAAAAAAGCCGTTGAAATCGCCAAAAAAGCCTGCGCGGGAACGGGCGTTCTTGTGGCGCTTGACGTCGGTTCGCTCGGAAGAATGCTGCGTCCTGCGGGAGATATGCCCGTAAGCGAGGCTTACGAGATGTTCCGCGAGATTATGACCGCGGGCGAAAAGGCGGGCGCGGACTTTATCGCAATCGAAACGATGACCGACCTTATCGAAGCTAAAACGGCGCTTCTCGCCGCAAAGGAAAATACCGCGCTTCCCGTCGTCTGCACGATGTCGTTCGAGCAGAATATGCGTACGTTTACGGGCTGCACGGCGGCTTCAGCCGTTCTTACGCTTCAGGGCGCGGGCGCGGACGCGGTGGGAATGAACTGCTCGCTCGGCCCCGCGGAAGCTTTGCCGATTGTCGAAGAAATTTTGAAATGGGCGGAAGCGCCTGTTCTCGTCAGACCGAACGCGGGCTTGCCCGACCCCGTTACAAACGAATACGGCGTTTCTCCCGAAGAATTTGCCGATATTGTCGTGAAATTCGCGGATATGGGCGTGAAAATCCTCGGCGGCTGCTGCGGAACTTCGCCCGATTATATCAAGGAGCTTTCAGAGCGCCTTAAAGACAAGACTTTTTCGCGCGAAATCCCGCAAATTCCCGCCGCGGTTTGCTCCGCTTCAAGAGTTGTCGAAATTGATACGGTTAGAATTATCGGCGAACGCATTAATCCTACGGGAAAAAAGCTGTTTAAGGAAGCGCTCAAGCGCCGCGATATCGACTATATTATGCGGCAGGCTGTCGAGCAGTGCGACGGCGGCGCGGAAATCCTCGACGTGAACGTCGGGCTGCCCGATATCGATGAGAAGGAAATGATGCTTGCGGCTATCGACGCTATCCAGTCCGTTACGGACGCGCCGCTTCAGATTGACACAACCGAAACAGACGTCCTCGAAGCGGCTCTGAGAACCGTTTCGGGCAAGCCTATCGTCAATTCGGTCAACGGCGAGGACGAGAAGCTCGATTCTGTTCTGCCGCTTGTGAAAAAATATGGCGCGGCTGTTATCGGACTTACGCTCGACAAGGACGGTATCCCGAAAACTGCCGAAAAACGCTTTGAAATCGCCGAAAAAATTCTTAAACGCGCGGAATTTTACGGTATCCCGAAGCGCGACGTTTATATCGACTGCCTTACGCTCACGGCGTCAGCCGAGCAGGACGGCGCCGCGGAAACGCTCAAGGCAATAAGAATGGTCCGCGAAAGGCTCGGTCTGAAAAACGTTCTCGGCGTGTCGAATATCTCGTTCGGGCTGCCGAACCGCGAGCTTGTGAACTCCACGTTCCTCACAATGGCTATGCAAAACGGGCTTGATTTGCCTATTCTGAACCCGAACAGCGCGGCTATGACGGGCGCTGTGTGCGCGTTTAGGCTGCTTTCGGGCTATGACAGGGGCGGCGCTGCGTTTATCGAGCGCTTCGGCGCGGAGCAGATTGTCACGCAGTCCGTCAAATCCGCCGAAAAAACCGAGAAAGCTCCCGCTGAAAACAGCCTTCTTCACGCGGTTTTGAGCGGCTTGAAAGCAGACTGTGCAAGACTTGCAAAAGAGCTTCTCGAAAACGGCGAGCAGCCTATGGATATCATCAACGACAGGCTTGTTCCCGCGCTTGACGAAGCGGGCGCACAGTTTGAGAAGGGGAAGATGTTCCTTCCGCAGCTTATCGGGGCGGCGGGCGCGGCGCAGGCTGCGTTTGACGAGGTGAAAAAGGCTATCTCAAGCAGCGGCGGCACGGCGGAAAGCCGCGGTCTTGTCGTTTTGGCGACTGTAAAGGGCGACGTTCACGATATCGGTAAAAATATCGTCAAAACGCTTCTCGAAAACTATGGCTTCGACGTAATCGACCTCGGAAAGGACGTTGAGTATGAGGCTGTCGCGGACGCTGCGGAGAAGTTTGGCGCGAAGCTTGTCGGGCTTTCGGCGCTTATGACGACGACTCTCAAGAGTATGGAGGGGACGATTAAGCTTATTCACGAGCGCGGAATTGACTGCAAAATCGTCGTCGGCGGGGCGGTTCTCACTCCCGAATATGCAGAGAAAATCGGCGCGGATTTTTACGCAAAGGACGCGAAGGAAACCGTCGATATCGCGAGAAAAGTGTATGGAAACTGATTTTTCCCCTCTCCGGAGGGGATTTTTTTGTAAAAAAATGAAATTTCCGCTTGATTTTCCTGCAAATATATGTTATAATAAAGAGTATTAATGCAAAGGAGAGTTCAAATGGAATTTAGTATTTACACGGTAATAGCGTTTGTGGTTTACGCGCTGATTATCCTCGGAATAGGAATTTATTCCTTCAAAAAATCCAAAAGCGTAAGCGACTTTTTCCTCGGCGGACGTCAGCTCGGAAGCTGGACAACCGCAATTTCCGCTCAGGCTTCGGATATGAGCGGCTGGCTGCTTATGGGACTTCCAGGAGCGGTCCTTATCGGCGGACTTACGGAAAGCTGGATTGCTATCGGTCTGCTTATCGGTACTTACCTCAACTGGAAAATCTGTGCGTCAAGGCTTCGCAAGATGTCCTACGCCGCGGGCGACGCAATCACTATCCCCGAATACTTCCAGAAGCGTTTCTTCAACAATTCTCCCGTTGTCAGATTTATCTGCGCGGTGATTATTTTCTTTTTCTTTCTCATTTACACGGCTTCCGCGTTCAGCGGCGGCGCAAAGCTCTTTCAGTTCGTTTTCGGCACGGATTATATTGTTTCGCTTTCAATCGGCGCGTTTATCATCATTTCCTATACGTTCCTCGGCGGTTTTCTCGCGGTTTGCTGGACGGACGTTGTGCAGGGACTTTTGATGTTTGCGGCGCTTGTCGTTGTACCGATTGTTATTTTGGTTCGCACTCCCGATATCGGCGGAATTATCAACGACGCGATGTCGAACGGCATTGTAAGAGAATATTACACAAGCTTTATCTATAACGCGGACGGCTCTCTCGCGCTTACAACGATTTTCTCGGGACTTGCGTGGGGTCTTGGATATTTTGGTATGCCGCATATTCTCGTTCGCTTTATGGCAATCAAATCAAGCGACCTTATCAAAAAATCCCGCATTATCGCGACTGTTTGGGTTGTCGTTACGCTTGCGGCGGCTGTTCTTGTCGGCATTTTCGGAATGGCGTTCCTTAACTCGCCCGGAAATGAAGCCCTCAAGATGAAATTTGACGAAATCGGCGACGCGGAAAGAATATTTATGTTCCTGTCGTCGTCGCTGCTTCCCGCGCTTATCGCAGGAATTGTTCTCTCGGCTATCCTCGCGGCGATTATGTCCACTGCGGACAGCCAGCTTCTCGTAACTTCTTCGGCGGTCACAAACGATATGTTCAAGCTCATTAAGAAAAACGCTTCCGAAAAGACGCTTATGTGGGTTTCGAGAATTGCGGTGCTTGTCGTTGCCGTTATCGCGTATGTTATCGCGCTTGACGAAAACAGCTCGGTTATGGGACTTGTTTCCTACGCTTGGGCGGGTCTTGGCGCGGCGTTCGGTCCGGCAATGCTGCTCTCGCTGTTCTGGAAGAAAATGACAATGCCCGGCGCTGTCGCGGGAATTGTCGCGGGCGGCGCTTCGGTTATTATCTGGGAGAGCGTTCCCGTTCTTTCCGGCACGGGTCTTTATTCGCTCGCTCCCGCGTTTGCTATCGCGCTGATTGCTATAATCGTAACCTCGCTCTGCACGAAGGTTGACAAAGAAAAGGTTGACGACCTTTTTGCCAAAGCAAAGGCTGCCGAAATCAAGAAATAATCGGTGTTTTGAAAAAACTCGTTTCCCTCGCTTTTCGCGGGGGAAACTTTTTTGTGGAATTTGGTGAAAATACTCTTGCTTTTTTGAGAAAAATGGTGTATAATATATAGTAAGAAATATGAAAGGGAGGATTTGCGATGTCCGTAAATCTTCAAAAGGGTCAAAAGGTTGACCTTACGAAGGGAAACGCGGGTCTGAAGGCGCTTGTCGTCGGGCTTGGCTGGGACGAAGCTCCGAGAAAATTCTCGCTGTTCTCAAGACGGGAGGATATCGACTGCGACGCTTCCGCTATCCTCATAAACGCGCAGACGGGAAAGCTTTTCGGTCCCGTAGACGTTGTGTATTACGGAAATCTTACCCATAAAAGCGGCGCTGTTCGTCATTGCGGCGACAACCTTACGGGCGCGGGCGACGGCGACGACGAGCAGATTATCGTCGAGCTGAACAAGGTGCCTGCGGATTACTCGAAAATTGTGTTTGTCGTCACGATTTATCAGGCGAGAGAGCGCAATCAGCAGTTTGGTATGATTAGAAACGCGTTTATCAGGGTTGTTGACGCGGACACGGGCAAAGAGCTTTGCAAGTACAACCTTTCGGAAAGCTATGAAGGCAGGACCGCTATGATTTTCGGCGAGGTTTATCGTCACAACGGCGAGTGGAAGTTCGGCGCAGTCGGCGAGCCTACGAACGATAACGGAATTGCCGAAATGGCGGCAAGATTTCAATGAATTTCAGTGTTTTAGGAGGATTTTATTATGACTAAGAAGCTTGTTATGATTATCGGTATTATCGTTACCGCGGCTGCGGCTGCGGCGGCTGTCGCTTATTTCCTGCTGAACAAGACAAAGCTGCTTGACGGCGAGGATTTCGATATTGACGACGATTTGAACGAAGATATCTGAAATAATGGCGAAGGAAGCTAAGACAAACGCCCTGCGTATGCTCGACAGGGCGAAAATTTCTTATGTCCCGCATACATACGAGTGCGGGGAGTTCGTTGACGGAGTTCATATCGCCGAAACGCTTGGGCAAGCTCCCGACGCGACCTTTAAGACGATTGTTACGGTTGGAAAAAGCGGGAAATACTATGTATTCGCGCTGCCTGTCGATAAGGAGCTTGACCTAAAAAAGTGCGCGAGAGAAGCCGAGGAGAAGGCGCTCGAGCCTGTCCACGTCAAGGATATTAACGCGATTACGGGCTATATCCGCGGCGGCGTTTCGCCTATCGGAATGAAAAAGCAGTTTCCGACTTTCGTCCACGAAAGCGCGCGAAATCACGAGAAAATTTTCGTCAGCGGAGGAAGGCTCGGACTTCAGCTCGAAATGACTCCCGAGGATTTGCTCAAAGCGTGCGCGGGAAAATTCGCGGATATTATTCAGTAAAATGCACATAAAAGCTCTGCCGCCGCCCTTTCGGGCAGCGGCATTGTGTGTTTAGGGAATGTAGTTCGCGAGAACTCAGCAGCCGCATCCGCAGCCGTTATTACAGCTGTTGCCGCAGCCGCAGTCGTTGTTGTTGGCATAAGCCGTGCCGTTTCCGCAGCAGCTAAACAGGAGAATGAGAATGAGAATCCAGCAGCAGCCGTTTCCGCCAAAATTGAAGCATGACATAACAATGTCCTCCTTGTAAACTTTTTGAAACCCGCCGCCCCCCGTCGGGACTTTGCGTTTCTTGGTATATATTATGCCGTTTGGGAAATTCGGTTACTTATTTCAAAAAAAATCGGCGTCCGGGGGCAGCGGAAGCCGATTTAATTGCCTTTGGCAAATTTATGGAGGACTTTTCCTTCTCTATCTTAATAATACTATATCATATCTTTTGGAAAAAATCAACATATATGACAAAACTGTAACCTTTTTCCTGCATTTTGTAATTTGTTGTAACTTTTTTGTAATTATTTTGTAACTTTTGGGCAAAAAAATAATGAAATTTCGATGAAAAAAAGTAAAAAACCCTGTTCAAATCTGTTTATTTATGTTATAATAATAAGGTCACCTCTAAAAACCTTGTTTGAGTGAAAATGTGTATAGCACGCCGACTGCTTTGTCAAGTCTCCTCGTAAGGCATACAGCCTTACTTCGTCGGCTTTTCTCGCATTCGTCGTCCTCTACCCATTTTCACTTTTCAAATCGGTTTTTAGAGGTTCCCATAATGTATTTTTTGTTATGTTAAACGATTTATATTAAAAATTCAGACGAGGTAGTTTAATTTGATTTATCTTGACAATGCCGCTACAACAAAGCCCTGCCGCGAGTGCGTTCGGGCAGTTGCGGAGACTATGGAAAATTATTATGGCAACGCAAGCTCGCTCCATAAAATGGGAACGGCTTCGATTGTCATTATAAACCGCGCAAAACAGGCGGTTTTGAAAGGGCTTGCGCTCGGCGGAGCGCCGCTTGAGGGCGACGTTATTTTCACCTCCGGCGCTACCGAAAGCAGCAATACCGCGCTTTTTGGGCTGAACCTCAGACGTGGAAGCAAAATCGTCACCACCGCGATGGAACACCCGTCCGTTTCCAAGACAATCGACAGGCTTGCGGAGCGCGGTTATGAAGTCGTGCGGCTTGCACCGAAGGATTATGAGGACTTCGAGGGAGCGATTATTAACGCGGTTGACGAGAAAACCTCGCTGGTGAGCTGTATGGCGGTCAACAACGAAACGGGCTTTCGCGTTGACGTGAAGCGGCTTTACAAGGCGATTAAGGCGAAAAATCCCCACGCGTTCGTTCATATCGACGCGGTTCAGGGATTTCTCAAAATTCCGCTTGACGGCGATGTTATCAGCGTTTCCGGTCACAAAATCCACTCGTCAAAGGGTATCGGCGCGCTCTACATAAAGAAAGGCATTACGCTCGCTCCGCTTCTTTCGGGCGGCGGTCAGCAGAAAAATCTGCGCTCCGGCACGGAAGCGGTCGAGCTTATCGCAGGACTTGAAGCTGCCGTAAACGCGTATAAATACAATTGCGAGCGCTTTTTCGAGCTGAAAAATCGGCTTGTCGGCGGAATTTCCGCGATTGACGACGTTAAACTTAATTCCGATGAAAAATGCCTGCCGAATATCGTTAATTTCAGCGTTCGCGGAGTTCGTTCGGAGATTATGCTTCACGCGCTCGAAAAGAGCGATATCTGCATTTCAAGCGGTTCTGCGTGTTCAAAGGGCAAGACGAGCGGCGTTCTTTCGGCGTTCGGCGTTTCCGACAAGGACGCGGACTGTGCGCTAAGAATTTCAATGTGCGCAGAAAATACTCCCGAGGAAATCGACTTTCTCTGCGAAAAAATTGCCGAAGCGGCTAAGCGTTTCAGAGGGTGAAATATGAATTTTTTGTTTGTTGGCGCGGGAGGAGCGCTTGGCGCAATACTCCGCTATTCAATCGGGCTTATCCCTTATAAGGGCGATTTTCCCGTACTTACGCTTGTAACAAACCTTTTGGGCGCGTTTTTTATCGGCTTTATAAGCGGCGCCGCCGAGAAAAAGGGCTTGTCCGACAATCTTGTTTTGTTCCTCAAAACGGGAGTTTGCGGCGGATTTACGACTTTCTCAACCTTCTCGCTTGAATCGTATAAGCTAATTCAGTCAAACCATTTGATTTTGGCGATAATTTACGTCGTTTTGAGCGTCGGACTTTGCTTGGCGGGAGTGTTCTTCGGAATGTTCCTTGCGAAAAAATTATTTTGATAACGAGGTTAATATGAAAGAAATCATACTTTGCAAATACGGTGAAATTGCGCTTAAGGGCGACAACAGAAGCACCTTCGAGGATATGCTCGTCAAAAACATCAAGCGCCGCCTTAAACATATCGGAAAATTTGAATATTCCAGACGTCAAAGCACAATTTATATCGAGCCTATTGAGGACGCGGATATCGAAGCCGCTCTCAGAAGCCTGAGAAACGTTTTCGGAATAGGCGCAATCCAGCGCTGCGCGGTGTTTGAGAAGGATTTTGACGCTGTTTGTGCGAATGTCGGCGAATACCTCAAATCGGCGCTTGAAAATGCGAAAACCTTCAAGGTTGAGGCGAAGCGCTCGGATAAATCGTTCCCGCTTAAATCGCCCGATATTCAGCAGAAGCTCGGCGACGTCGTTCTCGATAATTTCCCGCATCTCGGCGTTGACGTGCATAATCCCGAGGTGACCGTGCGGCTTGAAATCCGCGACAACGGCGCCTATCTTTCCGCGGAAAGAATTATCGGCGCGGGAGGAATGCCCGTGGGTTCGAGCGGAAAGGCGCTTTTGATGCTTTCCGGCGGAATAGACAGCCCTGTTGCGGGCTATATGATGGCGAAGCGCGGGCTTGTCGTCGACTGTATCCATTACATCAGCCCGCCCTATACCTCCGACAGAGCGAGAATGAAGGTCGAGGCGCTTTGCGAGGAAATGACCGAATATTGCGGAAATATCAT
Source organism: Ruminococcaceae bacterium UBA794 (assembly GCA_002304735.1). Taxonomy (GTDB): domain Bacteria; phylum Bacillota; class Clostridia; order Oscillospirales; family Ruminococcaceae; genus CAG-115. The sequence goes on from DBIU01000044.1 coordinate 30,180, forward strand.
CTTTTACTGCGTTCCGTTTACCGAAATTCAGGAAGCTATCCGCGACAATTGTCCCGAAGAATATTTTACCGTTATTATGCGCAGGCTGATGGTTAAAATCGCCAACAGAGTGTGCAGGCGCGACGGCTACGGCGCTATTATCACGGGCGAAAGCTTGGCGCAGGTCGCTTCGCAGACGCTTCCCGCGCTCGGCTGCACAAACGCCGCGGCGGAATTTCCCGTGTTCAGACCTGTTATCGGTATGGATAAAATCGAAATTACCGACATTTCGCGCAAAATCGGCACTTATGAAACGTCAATCCTACCGTATGAGGACTGCTGCACCGTGTTCTCGCCGAAACACCCCCGCACAAGACCCACAATCGAGGAGGTCCTCGAAGCGGAGAGCGGCTTTGATTTCGACAAAATGCTTGACGAGGCGGTTGAAAAAACAGAGGTTAAGCGCTTTAGATACGGCGAAAAGACTATCTTTTTGGAATAATCGCGAAACCTTTTCCATATTTAATCGGTATTGTATATGAACGAAAAAATTTATGATGAAATTGCTCGGATTTCCGAGAAAATTGTGAAAATTTGCGCGGAAAATCACCTTAAAATCGCGGCTGCCGAGAGCTGTACGGGAGGAATGATTTCCGCGGCAATAACGAGCGTTTCGGGAAGCTCGGCGGTTATCGAGCTTGGAATTTGCTCGTATTCAAACAGAATTAAAGCCGATGTCCTCGGCGTTTCGGAGAAAACGCTTCTCGAGTTTTCGGAATACAGCTTAAAGTGCGCCGAGGAAATGGCGCTCGGCGCTAAGACGGCTTCGGGAGCGGATTTTGCGGTTTCGACAACGGGAGTCGCCGGTCCGTCCGGCGGAAGCCGCGAACACCCCGTCGGCGAGGTTTTCATCGCCGTCGGCACTCCGAGGGGCTGTTTCCCGCAGAGATTTCTGTTTTCGGGAAACAGGGAAAGCGTCAGGGCGCAGGCTTGCAAAAAGGCGCTTGAATTGCTTTTTGATTTAATAAACAAAGATATTTCAGACGTTTAAGGGAGGAAAATAAAATGGCTAATCTTGACGATTTCGGCGGCAGGGGAACAGGCTCGAAAAAGTCTGCCGAAAAAAGCGCTCATCACGCTTCAAACGATAAAATTAAGGGGAGAAAATCCGCAAACAAATCGGGATTTGCGAAATTTGCCGAGAATGTTCTTCCGCAGTCTTACGACTCCAACGGCGAAAAGGCAAGAAAAGCGTTTTTGCTGTTCGCGGTTGCGGCGCTTATCGGTTCGCTGATTTTTCTCGGCTGGCAGATTGCAAAGCTTAACGCCGGACAGCACACCAACAACAATATCATCAACATCGCGGGCGAATCCGTCAATTCTTCGCTTCAAGGCTCGTATACCGTTCCTCCGCAGATTGACAACCCGATTATGACCGAGGTTACTTCGGCGGGTACGGAAGAACCTGAAATTATCGACCTTACGCCCGTTGTAAACACGCCGCTCGATATTGATTTCAACGCGCTCAAGGAAATTAACCCCGACGTTAGAGCTTGGATTAAGATTACAGGCACGCTTGTAAATAATCCCGTCGTTGTCGGACAGGATAATTCATATTATGTTGACCACGATATTAACGGAAACGAGTCCATTTCGGGAACAGTTTTCTCAACTTACAAAAATACATGGGACGGAACAGACGACAATACCGTGCTTTTTGGGCATAATATGCATACGGGAGAATTTTTCGCCTATATCAACAGCTACGTTCCCAACGACGCTTCACGCGAACCTGTCGCTTTCTACAAGGTTCACCCCACGGTTATGATGGCGACGCCCGACGGCGGAAGCCAGACCTATAAGATTTTCGCAGGTATGGTTGCCAACACAAAGCCGGAATACGGCGAGGTGTTTAACTATGTCGAAAAGACGAAGTTTGCCGATGCTGACGATTTTAACAGCTTTATCATCGACGTTATGGACAGAAGCTGGTTCTTCACCGACGTAGACCTTACCTACGGCGACGAGCTGCTTACGCTCTCAACTTGCTGGTGGCCGCTCGGCAGAGATATCGACACGCGCTGGGTCCTCTTTGCGCGCAAGGTTCGCGAAGGCGAAAGCGAATATGTCGATACCTCAAAGGCTTATCGAAACTATCAGCCGAAACTGTTTGACTACTATTATGATATAATCGGCAGCTCGTGGGCGGGAAGCGTTTGGGACAAGTCAAAGCTGCTAAGCTATAACGGAGGTTAATTTCCGCTCCCGAAAGGAGTTTAAGATGTCTAATATTGAAGAAATAAAGCCGCAGAAGGATAATATCTTTCTCAGAATTGCGAAATACCTTTTTCCGTGGAAGGGCGACAAGCCAACCGAAATCATCAGAAAAATCGTCTTTCTTGCGGCGCTTATTACCCTTATCATTTCCGGTACAAACCTTATTCTGGCGCAAATCGAGCGCGTTAACGACAACGCGATAAACAAGGAGCTTTCCGAGTCTTATCACGGCTCAGGTGCTTCAAAGGTTGAAATTAACACCGAAAAACGCGAGGAAATTATCAAGGAAATTCCCGAAATTCAAGAGCGGTTTATTCCCCTTCGCGAGATAAACGAGGATATCGTCGGCTGGCTTACCGTGGGCGATGAGAGCTTTATCGACTATCCCGTGCTTCAAGCCGCCGATAACGAAAAGTATCTTTACAGGAATTTTCGCGGCGAGGACAGCCGTTCGGGTTCGCTTTTTCTCGATTATCGCGACAGGATTACTCCCGACAGCCAATCAGCAAATCTTGTCGTTTACGGGCATAATATGCAGTCGGGAGAGTATTTCGGCAAGCTGATTAACTATTTTAACTACGCCTACTCTATGTCGGACGTCAGCGATATCAGCTTTTATAAGAAATATCCCACGATTACGTTCAGCTCGCTTTATAAAACCTCAACCTACAAGATTTTCGGCGGTATGCTTGTAAACACGCTTCCCGAAGCGGGCGAGGTGTTCAAATATCACAATATTCACAATTTTGCAAGCAAAGCCGAATTTGACGATTACTGCGCGAAAGTTCTCGACCGTTCGACTTTCATCAACCCTGCGGTTGACCTAAAATACGGCGACAACCTCATTACTCTCTCAACCTGCGCTATGGGCTCGGCTTACGGAAACACGGATTTGCGCTGGGTTATCGTTGCGCGAGAGGTTCGCGAGGGCGAGGACGAAACGGTTGACGTTTCAAAGGCTTTCGCAAATCCAAGCCCGCTGTTCTATGACCTCTATTATGACACTCTCGGCGGCGAATGGAAGGGCAGAGGCTGGGACGAGAGCATTATTCAGGGGTATAAAGGAAACTGACGGTTTAATTTTCCGGAAGAAAGGATTGCTCGATGACAGAAATGGATATGGGCTTTGCGCCAAACGGCAACAGGCGCAGAAAAAAGCCCGAAAAAAAACAGGGCTTTTTCACAAGACTCAGAGTATCCCTTCTTCCGCAAAAAGGCGACGGGAGTACGGAAGTGCTGCGGAAAATCATCTTTCTGGCGGCGCTTTTCGTGCTTATCGGCGCGCTTGTTTTGCTGATAACGCAGTTTGCGAGAAATTACGGCGGCCGCGCGGACTATGTCGACTCGAACGGCAGCGTAACCGCAACTCCCGCGCATCTTATTGAACTCAAAAACCGCGTTCCGACGAAGCAGGAAGTAAGTCGGCTTCCCGTCGGCACGGTTAACGAGGAGTTTGCCGCGCTTTACGCGAAAAACAGCGATTTTGTCGGCTGGCTCACCGTTCCGGGGACTAACATTGATTATCCCGTTATGCAGACGGACGACAACGACTATTATCTTCACCGCAATTTCGACAGGCAGGAGATTTTTGAGGGCGCGCTTTTCGCGGATTACCGCGGGAAGATTACCGCGGACGGTATGCCGCAGAATACCGTAATTTACGGGCATAATATGCTGATGAGATATCAGTTTTCCGCGCTTCAGAATTATAAAAATAATATCGAATATCTAAAAATGTCGCCCGTTATTGAATTTAACACGCTTTACGGCGACGCGAAATACAAAATAATCTCCGTTTTTCTCGTAAACTGGCTTCCGAAGGACGGCGAAGTCTTTAAGTACAACAGCACAAACTACTTCAAAAATCGGTCGGAGTTCTTTAATTTCGTTCTTGAATGTAAGGACAGAAGCCTTTATGATACCGGCGTCGATATTGAGTACGGCGATGAATTTCTCACGCTTTCAACCTGCGATAAGTCTACATATATGGATTTGCGGCTGGTTGTCGTTGCGAGAAAAGTCAGAGAGAACGAAAATCCGAACGTTGACCGCGAGAAAATTACCCGTCAAGACAGCGTAAAGTATTTTGACGGCTATTACGACATTTACAGCGGCTATGGCGGCAAGGATTATTTCTGGCACGGAAGAACGTGGGATACGTCCGAGGTAAAGGGATTGGACGCATATTTGCGGGAAAACGGGCTTGTCGATAATCCCGAGAATTATTGAGGTACTTATGAAAAATCTTTCACTTGTTAAGCTTTTCACGGCGCTTTTGATTTTCGGCGTTTATATGTTTGTGTTCAATATCGCAGGCTCTGTTGACGGCGAAGAAATTACCGCGAGCGAGCCGCTTCCCGATACCTCCGAGCCGAAGCACACCGGAACGCAGGATTTCCTTCTTCCCGATAACGAAATTATAGGCGGGGATAATCAAGTTAAGATTGAGCAGGTTTCTTTCGGTACGCCGTCGCTCGGTAATTCGCCCGTCTATTCCGTTTATACGCCCGGAGAGCTTGTTTCCGAGCTTGAAGGCAAGGATATTGAGAGCAAACCCGAGGGCGACGGAAAAGACTCGGTTACGATTATTGACGACTATGAGCCGTCGTCGAGCAGCTCAAGCTCATCAAGCAGCTCAAGCTCGTCGAGCAGCTCAAGCTCATCAAGCAGCTCAAGTTCATCAAGCAGTTCAAGCTCATCGAGCAGCTCAAGCTCATCAAGCAGTTCAAGCTCATCGAGCA
>DBIU01000044.1:35282-64061 GCA_002304735.1 Ruminococcaceae bacterium UBA794
GCAGTTCAAGCTCATCGAGCAGCTCTCATATTTCTCACGAGGACGCGAAAAACGAAATTCTCACGGTCAACGACTATGGAACGATTGTTTCGGGGAACGCGCTTGATATCGTTTCGCAGATTGTCGCGAATGAAATCGGAAATTCCTTCGCGCCCGAAGCGATTAAGGCGCAGGCTGTCGCGGCGTATTCCTATGTCAGATACTTCAACGACCGCGGTCAGACGCCGAGCGTTATCCTAAGCGACAGGGTTTCCGACTCAACGAGAGTGCTTGTCGAGTCGGTTCTCGGCGAGGCGGTTTATTATGGCGGCGAGATTATTCAGGCGGTTTATTCCGCTTCTTCGGCGGGCTACACGGCTTCCTGCAAGAACGTTTGGGGAACGAATTATCCGTATCTTAAGAGCGTTTACTGCGAGCTTGACGCGGAATACGACCCGAATTACGGCAGAACAAAGACGTTTTCGTCAAGCGACGTTAAATCCCGCGTGTACAACACAACGGGCATTTCGCTCAGCGGTAATCCCGAAAACTGGTTCGTTATCGACGGCAGAGTTGACGGTAAATATGTAAGCTCCGTGAGCGTCGGCGGCAATCACGCTTATGTCAGCGACGGCAAGACAATCAACATCACGGGACGCGTTTTCCGCGAGAAAATTATGACTTTCGATATCCGTTCAAGCGCGTTTGACATCGACTACAACCCCACAACGGACGAATTTACCTTCACAACTTACGGCAACGGTCACGGAGTCGGTTTGAGCCAGAACGGCGCGAACAACCTCGCGAAATACTGGGGCTGGGACTACAAGCAAATCCTCACGTTCTACTACACCGATACATACGTTGAATAAAGAAAAACCTCGCCGAAAAGCGAGGTTTCTTTTATTGTCTGAGGTAAATTCCCTGTTCTTCCATATAATCTTCAAGCTCCTGCTTCATATCGAAGATTTTCTCTTTATTATCATTAATCTGCTCCTCCGTGAGCTTCTCGGGATTTTCCGGCTTTTCGGGCTGATTTTGCTTCTTTTCGTCCATATTCTTACTTCCTTTCAAGCAATGAAACGCACTCGACGTGCTGAGTTCTCGGAAACAGGTCAAACGGCTGTACCTTTTCGAGCGTGAAGCCGTTCTCGCAGAGAAATTTGCAGTCGCGCGCGGCTGTCGCGGCATTGCACGATATCATCACGATTTTTTGCGGGTTCATCTGCGCGCAGACTTTGAGCGTTTGTTCATCGCAGCCCTTTCTCGGCGGGTCGAGCAGAATTACATCGGGAGATATTCCTCGTTTATGAAGCGTTTCTGCGGCAACTCCCGCGTCCGCCGCGATAAATTCAGCGTTCGTTATCCCGCAGTTCAGCGCGTTTTCACGAGCGTTCTCGACCGCAGCGGGAACAATCTCCGCGCCTATCAGCTTTTTCGCGTTTCTCGCCATCGAAAGCCCGACAGCGCCCGTTCCGCAGTACAAATCGAGTATAACCTCCGCTTTTCCGGCAAATTCCGCGGCCTTTTTGTACAGCTTTTCGGCGGCTTTTGTGTTCACCTGATAAAACGATTTTGGCGAAATTTTAAGCGTAACTCCGCACATCTCGTCAAAAATCTCCGCTTTTCCGCTGAGAAGAATGTCTTTTTCACCCAAAATAACGTTCGTTTTATCGGGATTTATGTTCGCCACAACGCCCGTTACCTCGGGAAAACGCTCGCAAATCCTCCGCGCAAGCGCCTTAAACTCGGGAACGTTCCTCCGCGCAACCAGCACGCAGCAAAGCCCGCCGTCCGCCTTATTCGCGGCTTTTCGCAGGAAAATATGCCGCAGAACGCCGTCGTGTTTTTCTTCGTTATACGCGGAAATGTGCAGTGAAGCGGCTTCTTCAATAATAAAACCTGTGATTTTCGAGAAGATTTTCGGCTGAAGCTTGCAGTCGCTTATGGGAATTAGCCTGTGGCTTCGCGGCGCGAAAAATCCCACTTCAAGCTTCCCGTCAACGCGTGCCGCAGGCATTTGCAGCTTGTTGCGGTAACGCTCGGAAGCGTCGCCACGCTCAATCGGCAAAAATTCCGGCGAAAGCTTTCCTATCCGCTCGAACGCGTCCCGAACAAAGCTTTCTTTTGCCCGAAGCTCCGCGTCATAGCTTATGTGACGAAAAACGCACCCGCCGCATTTTCCGAACGCGGGACAATCATTCTCAATCCTGTCCTCGGACGGCTTCAATATTCGCTCGATTTTCGCGTAAGCGTAGCTTTTGCAGTCCTTCAGAATACGCGCTTCTATCTCGTCGCCGACCGCCGAAAACGGCACGAAAACCGCTTTCCCGTCATATCGCGCAATCCCGCTGCCCTCGGACGTAAGCCCCGTTATTTTCAGCGGGACAATCTCGTTTTTCTCCATAATCAGATTTCGCCGAGGCTCTTTGCCTTGAGGTACGCGTTGATGAAACCGTCGATATCGCCGTCCATAACCGCGTTTATATTGCCGCTCTCAAAGCCCGTTCTGTGGTCCTTTGCAAGAGTGTACGGCATAAACACATACGAGCGAATTTGGCTTCCCCACTCGATTTTGAGCTGTTCGCCCTTGATATCGCTGATTTTGTCGAGGTGTTCCTGTTCCTTAATCTGAACGAGCTTAGACATCAGCATTTTCATCGCGAAATCCTTATTCTGAACCTGCGAACGCTGCGTCTGACACGCGGTTACGATGCCGGTGGGCTTGTGTATCAAGCGAACCGCGGAGCTTGTTTTGTTAATATGCTGACCGCCCGCGCCGCTTGCACGGTAAACTTCCATTTCGATATCCTCGGGACGGATTTCAACCGAAACGTCCTTTTCAATCTCCGGCATAACTTCAACAGACGCGAAGCTTGTGTGACGTCTGCCAGCGGCGTCGAACGGCGAAACGCGCACAAGACGGTGAACGCCGTGTTCGCTTTTCAGAAAACCGTAAGCGTTGAACCCCGAAATGTGAATTGAAGCGCTTTTTATTCCCGCTTCATCGCCGTCGAGAATATCAAGTACCTCGGTCTTGAAGCCGTGTCTGTCCGCCCACTTTGTATACATTCTCACGAGCATCGAAACCCAATCCTGTGCTTCCGTTCCGCCTGCGCCCGCGTGGAACGACAAAATCGCATTGCAGCTGTCATATTCGCCCGTGAGAAGCGTTCCGAGCTTCTGTTCCTCGAAATTGCTCTTGACTTTTTCGGCGAGTTCCTTTACCTCGTCAACCATAGACTCGTCGTTTTCTTCCTCGGCAAGCTCAATCATCGTAAGCACGTCGTCGCGATTTTCCTTAAGCTTCTCGAAATCGCTTATTGTCTGCTTATATCTGCCTATCTGCTGAAGAACCGCGCCCGATTTTTCCGCGTCGTCCCAGAAATTCGGCTCGGTCGTTTTCATTTCAAGCTCGTCGAGCTTTATCTTTATTCCGTCAAGGTTAAGCGCGCCGCGAAGGTCCTCAAGCTCCGGCTCGAGCGCCTCCATTGCAAGCCTTGTTTCATCATACTGTACCATAATAATCCCCTTTCGCATAGCTCTTTTTATTATAACATATTTTGGCTTTCTTGTCAAGGGCAACACCGCACAATTAACGGCTTCGCCTTTGTCATTTACTCGCTTGATATTTTTCCGTCATAACGCCCAAAACTCTCTCGAAATACATCAAGTATTCCTTCGTTCGTTTTGTTCATTCTGACGAAAAAATCTCGGCGCGATTAAACGACAATAATTATGCGGTGTAGCCCAAGATATATCTGTTTTAGCTCGAAAGGCGGCGAGCGGTCGCTGATGTTGATTTAATTTAAGATAATGTCTGTGGAAATTATGCTTGACATTCGTGGGAAAATGTGCTATTATTGTGTTATAAAACCATTTTTACTAATGAAAAGAGGTATTTTTTATGGAGAGAGTTTGTCCGAAATGCGGAACTTTGGTGACGAACGACGGCTTGTTTTGCCCCGAATGTGGGACTAAGCTCGAGGGCGCGGTTGACCTGAATAAGCCGCTGTCAGAGCCGGTTCAGCCGACTTCCGTTCCTATGCAGAACACAGTGCCGCCTATGCAGACCGGCGTTCCCGTGCAAAATCAAATCCCGCCTATGGGCTATTCCAACCCGCAGTATCAGCAGAGCTTCAACAACGCTCCCGCCGCTGAGCCGACTGAGAAAATGAGCGTAGGCTCGTGGGTCGGAACGATTATTCTTACAACGTGGTTCGGTCTTATCAGCTTTATTATTACCGCCGTTTGGGCTTTCGGCGGCAGCACTCCTCAGCCGAAGAAAAACTACTGTAAGGCTGTTTTCATTTTCGATATGATTGGAATTGCAGTCGGCGTAATCGGATTGGTTATTCTTTTCTGCGTAATCGGATTTAATTTCGACGGCATTATGAGGTGGGTTACCGATTTCGGCGACCAAATGGAACGCGCTTTCAGATAAAGTAACTCTTTTCGCGCTTTCGGCATACAATGCGGCAGGGTAAAAATCACAGCCGCGCCGAAGGTGGCAAAGAAGTTTACGGCGTCTTTACCCTCAGAATAGCCGAAGGCGGCGGTTTGGTCCGCGGCGGCTGTTTCAGATACCCAAAACGCGGACGGCTTTCGGGCTGTCCGCGTTGTTCTTATACGGTGAAATCGGAGCAATCGCCCCGCTTTTTGCCGTTATTACTCGAAGGAGTCCTCCTCGTTTCTGTCCTTGAACAGCTCGACAAGCTTCTCCATTTCCTCCTCCGTGAGCGAAATGCCCTTGCTCATTCGGGTGTGGTCGGGCGACCAGTCGCGGATATCGAACTTAGGCTCGCGGTCGTTCCAGCTCACCATATTCAGCTCGCGCGTCCAGCCTCTCGCGGTTTCGGAGATAACCCCAAGCTCCTTTGTAATTTCAAATGTAATTTCAGCCATCTTGCTTACTTCCTTTCTTATCTTTTCTTTGTTTTTTTATCTTTGTGTTATCGGCGGGAACAATCCCGTCGTAAACGGCGTAATACTTTGTCGGGACGAACTTGTTTATGTGAAGCTTCCCGAAAAACCAGCCCTTAAACTCAATCTTCTCGAAAATCTCGCTTAGGTAAGTGTTTACGCGGTTTCGCTCGGTACTTCCCGTGAGAAACTCGCGCATTTTTGACGGCGGCTCGTATGTAACCACAAAATCGACCTTGTTTCCCGCTTTTTCGAGGTTTTCCTTGCCCGCGTCAAGCTCCTCGTCGCTCGGAACCTCTCTCCGCCACCAGTTCGAGCCTTCCGTAAGCTCGTAAATCTCGTCCGTCTGACCGCCGCCGAACGCGAAAACCGTCTTTTCCGCGATTGTGAACACCTCGCCGCGCATAAGCTGACGAAGCCTTCCGCTTATCTGGCGCGTCTTTCCGCCGCACCACTCGGTTATTTCGTATTCTTCAAGCAGGTCGTAGTTTTCGTGAGAACCCTCGACAAACAGCACGTTATATGGAAGCTTTCCGATTTTCTTAAGCAGCTTCTTTTCCTTTGGGCTTCCGTCCCAGATAAACCCGAAATCCCCGCAGATTATAAGCGCGTCGTTTTTTCTGAGCTTTCTCAGCATCGGGTTCTTAAACCGCGAAAAATCCGCGTGAGTATCGCCCGTAATAAAAATCATTCGTACACCTCATTTCGATATTCGGGAAAATCTTACAATTATCTTACAAAAATGAAAAAAGACTTTACAGAATTGTGTTAATATGTTATAATATCTTTGGGTAATTTTCTCCCTTATTATATTTTAACCTAAAAAAGGTGGTTTGTCTATATGCGAAAGCTAAAAAAATTCACAATTATTTTTACATTATTTCTCCAAATTTCATTATTAAGCACAAGTTTAACCGCTTTTGCCGCTTTTTCGCCGTCTTTTGTTATTCACAGCGAGGGAGTTTATATGGTGAATATTGATACGGGAATTGAAATCGTTTCCAAAAACGCCGACAAGCAGCTTGTTCCCGCGTCAACGGCGAAGATAATGACCGCGCTTGTCACGCTTAAGCGCGTGAAAAATATTGACGACAAGGTCGAATGTCCCTACGAGTGCTTCAACGAGTTCTGGGAGGGCAACCCGAACTTCTACGGCGCTTCCGAGGCAGCCATCGAGCCGCTTCAGGACAACCTCACCTACAAGGACTGCCTGTACGCGCTGATGCTTGCTTCCGCGTGCGAGGGCGCGAACGTTCTCGCATATAACGTCGGGCAGGGGAGTATTGCGAATTTCGTTGATATGATGAACAAAACGGCGGTTGAAATCGGCTGCTTAAACACGCATTTCACAAATCCTCACGGTCTTTACGACGAAGAACAGTACACGACCGCCTATGACCTCTATTTAATCACAAAATACGCTCTGGACAATTATCCCGAATTTAAGAAAATCTGCTCGACTTACGAGTATGAAATGCCCGCGAACGAGTATAATCCCGACGGTTACACCAAGGTTTCCACAAACCGCCTTATGAACGCTTCGAGCGATTATTACTGCGAGGGAGTAAAGGGCGTTAAAACGGGCAGCATCGACTATTATTACCACAAGAAAAACGGCGAATGGGATACCGAAAACGGCGACAAAGGCACTCGCGCGCTTGTTTCAATCGCGGAGCGCGGCGGTTACACATATATGATTGTAACGCTCGGCGCGCCTTATTTCGACGAAAACGGCGAGGAAACGGACTGGAATTTCGCGGACCACTATAACCTTTACGAATGGGCATTCAGCGAGTTTGAGTATTCTCAGGTTATCGGCAAAAACGAGCAGATTATGCAGGTCGAGGTGCTGAAAGGACAGGACGCGGACTCTGTTGGCGTTGTCACGACAAAGGATTATTACACGCTTATGCCGAAATCGCTCGATAAAAGCTCAATCCAGCGCATTAAACCAACGCTTGAGCCTAAGACTGCGCCTGTTTACGCGGGAGCGGTTGTCGGCGAGCTTGAGCTTCGGCTTAACGGCGAAACGCTTACGAAAATTCCGCTTGCAATTGAAACCGACATCAATCTCGATTTCGGCGCGGAGCTTCAGGACAAGCTTCTTGCAATCGTGAAATCGCCGTGGTTTATCGCGGGAGTGAGCGTGTTTTTTGCGCTGCTGATTGCGCTGATTGTTTTGGTTAACATTGAAAAGAAAAAGAGAAAACGCGCCCGCGAACGCAGAAATATCCGTATGGCGCCGCGCTATGACGACAAGAACAGAAAAAGATGATGAACGTTAATTTTATCGCGTTCGGGAAGCTTAAGGAGCGTTTTTTTCGCGAAGCCTGCGAGGAGTATCAAAAGCGGCTTTCCGCGTTTGCGAAGGTTTCCGTAAAGGAGCTTGAGCCTGCGTTTTTGCCGCAAAATTCCTCGAAAACGCAAATCGAGGCGGCTCTCGAAGCCGAAGCGGGAAAGCTGCGCGCCGTCTGTAAAAGCGGCTTTACAATCGCGCTTTGCATTGAGGGAAAGGAGCTTTCGAGCGAGGAACTCTCGAAAAAGCTTGAAAATCTCGCGGGCGGCGGCTCGTCAACGCTGAATTTCGTTGTGGGAAGCTCTTTTGGGCTGTCCGAGAATTTCAAGCGCGAGTGCGGGTTTAGGCTTTCGATGTCGCCGATGACTTTTCCGCACGAGCTTGCGAGAGTTATGCTTTTCGAGCAGGTTTACAGAGCGTTTTCCATTTCAAACAACTCTAAGTATCATAAATAAACAAACCGCGCAGTTTTGAAGCTGCGCGGCATTTTATTACTGTTCAATAGCGGGAGTCCAGTATTCCTGATTATACATATCCGTAAAGCGATACGCAATCCTCACGCGCCCGCTTCCGACGTCGGCGTTTGTTATCCTCATATCATCGCCGACTGTCATCTGCTCGCCGAGATAATACGAGTCCCTATACTGCATATCGTAGGTGTAAAAATCGCAGATAAAATCAAGCTTGTCGCCCTGCTGAAGCTCAGTCAGGCTCTTTGCGGCGGTATCTGTTTCGCCGTTTGCATAATTCGCGTCAGCGCCCGCGATATAGGCGTTCTTCCCCTCGAAAACGAGGATAAGATTAACCCGCGAACCGTTCAGCATCGCCGGTACATATCCCATATCGGTGTAGCTTCCGTCCGCATTTTTGACGGAATCCGTGTGATAATACGCGACGGGCTGTCCGTTTACGGCAACCCAGTTTCTGTCCGTATCCGCGATTAGGTCGCCGTTATCGTCAAACGAGAACGTGTTGTCAATTCCGAGGTCGACAAAGCCCTCGCCGTCGTCGTAGAACATATTCTTGTCAAGCGCGTGAACCATTTCCCACTGCGTTTCGGGAAGCGACATTGTGTATTCGCCGTTATTCTGCTCCCAGACAAGATTTGACGCGTCAAAATAGTTGCTCGCGAGGTAATCCGAAACGGAATTTTCGTCAATATCCCGCATATAATCGGTGTTTGAGCCGTCAAGACCGTCAATTGTCGAGCGCCCGCCGAGGAAGCTTGACAAAAGTCCGCCGATAATATCCGAGCTGCCCGACGAGCCGGAGGAGCCGCCGAAGCCGAATATCGAGCCTATCGGCGAGGACGAGCCGCCCGCGGCAATCTGTCCGCTTGTTTCAAGGCTCGCGAACTTGCGTATGCACTCGGAATACTCTGACGAAAGCCCGATATCGTTATATGCGCTGCAAGCCTTGTCAACGTAAGACGTGCGCTTGTACGGGAAATAGATTGACACGCCGTAAGCGTTCGTCATATTCGACGAGGTTCTGTTGTACTTAACCGCTTCTCTGAGCGCGTTTCCGAGCGTTCGCCCTTCGCTTGTACTCATATTCTCGGCGAGATGAACGAGGTCAACTTGGTCGATTTTAGAGCTTTGCGCGAACTCTCTTGTATTATAACGCGCGTTGGAAACCTCTTTATAGTCGTTGTTGTTGATTTTCGCGGTAACCGAACGCGAGAAAGCCGCAAGCTTTTCGGGAACGGTATTCGAGAACTCCGCGAGGTCGATTACGGAAAGCGTCGTTTTTTGTCCCGAACACTTTCTTCCGCACTCCGAAACGAAATCGTCAACGATATTCTTGCCGATATCAAGCGTTTTCATCGAGGTGTTTTTCGCGAATTTCGAGAGCCAGCTCGTGTAATACCAGCCTATTCCCGGTTCGGTTTCCTCGGAGGCGATGAGATAATCCGCGTAATTATCGAGCATAAGAGCGGTTTCCGCAGTCGCCATAAGGCACGCGTCAAAGCCGATAAAATCGAACGTTGTGCCGCTGTTTTTCAGCGCTTTGTTTATTCCTGCGAGGTTCATCGAGCCTTTTCCCGAGTACTTTTCGTCATATCCATAGCCGCTTACCGAGCCGCCGCCGTGGTCCCAGAGAATAAGCTCGCGGCGGTTTGCGGGGAAATTCGCCGTGCAGTACTTAATGAACGAAGAAAGCGTTGACGGCTCGACCATCGACTTTGCGCCGTCGTCCGAAACGAGCGCGCTGATTTTGCCGCCTTTAATCCGATAAATCTGATTTACCGAGGAGCTTACGCCGTTTTTCCACTTTTTGCAGCCGCCCGTGTATACGATAACGTTGAAATTATCGCCGAAATCCGAGCTTGCCGCGCGCATTTCCTCCATATCCGCGGAAGCCATTCCGTACTTCGACTCAAGGTCCGTTCCGCACATATAAACCATAACGGTAACGTTATCGCCGTTCGAGCCGACAATCGAGGTCCTTTTTGCGCGAGAACCCGCCGCAACGTTATAGTTCACGCTTCCGGTGTAATTATCGCTGTAAGTCCCGCCGCCGATATCCGAAACGCTTGTGTTTCCGCCGCCTGTAACGTTATCGAGAATATTGTCCGCGCCGCAGCTTTTGAAAAGGAAAATCGCAATCAGAACTATTACAATAAGTCCGCTGCTTCCGCCGACTGCCGCGCGTTTTGCCGTGCTTCCCGACGAGCGCGGCGAGGAATAATCGCTCGAACCGACTTTTCCCGTGCCAAGCCCGCTTCCGCGTCTGTGAACTCCGCGGCTTTCTCCGCTCACGTTTTTTTCGCGGGAGTGAGGTCTGTTGTTTCTGTCCATTTTTTCCCTCCAAAATCATAATTTCGCATTTATTATACCCCTTTTCGGCGCGTTTGTCAAGAATTGCCGCCAACGTATCAAGCGTTTATAGGAATGTTTGTCCAAATCAACTATTGACAATCGGCGTAAACTATGTTATATTATAAAGGTAACTATGTTATGCGATAATGGCATAATGATGAAAGAGCAGGTTGCGTAAATGAACATTCTACATCTGAAATACGCGTCAGAAATCGCGAAAACAGGTTCGCTCAACAAGGCTGCCGAAAATCTTTATATGGGACAGCCGAACCTCAGCCGCGCGATTAAGGAGCTTGAAGCGAACCTTGGAATTACGATTTTCGAGCGCTCCGCAAAGGGTATGACCGTCACTCCCGACGGCGAGAAGTTTATCGGCTATGCGAATAAAATTCTCGCTCAGATTGACGAGGTTGAGGCGATTTACAAGAACGGAACGGCGGTTTCGCAGAATTTCTCGATTTCCGTTCCGCGAGCAAGCTATATTTCCGAAGCGTTTGTTAATTTCTCAAAGGAAATTAATCAGGACGAGCCGTTTGAGCTTGTCTACAAGGAAACGAACTCTCAGCGCGCGGTGAAAAACATACTTGAAGCGGACTATAATCTCGGAATAATTCGTTACGCGGAGAACTACGACTCGCATTTTAAGCAGCTTCTCACGCAGAAAGGGCTTGTCGGCGAGCTTGTCGCGGAGTTTAATTATAATCTGATTATGAGCAGGGAACACCCGCTTGCAAATAAAGAAGAAATTCGCTTCAAGGATTTGAGCGCTTTCACGGAAATTGCGCACGCAGACCCGTTTGTGCCGTCGCTTCCGCTTGCGACCGTGAGGAAAGAGGAGCTTCCCGACGATATAGACAAGCGGATTTTCGTGTTTGAGCGGTGCAGTCAGTTTGAGCTTTTGTCCGAGAACACGAAAACGTTTATGTGGGTTTCCGACCTGCCGCAGAAAACGCTCGACAGGTTCGGGCTTGTTCAAAGGAGCTGTCCCGACAACACGCGCGTCTACAAGGACGTTCTTATTCACAGAAAGGATTACAAGCTTACAAAGCTTGACAGTCTTTTCATAACCGAGCTTACTAATTCAAAGAGAAGAAACGTAAAATAATCTAGCCGAAAACGAGATTTTCGACAAGCTATGCCGCCGTTGATGAAACGGCGGTTTTGTGTTTATTGCGTAAAATTTGTTGGAATTTCCTTAAATGGCAAAATTTGTCTGTAAATTACACAGAATGTTACCGTTAATTTTAACAAAAGCAAGAAATTGTTTATCTAAAATTTGTTTAAGTATACAAAATATCGAAAAAACTTCAAAAAAATCAAAAAACGATGTCCGAAAATGGGGTGTTTTCGGAATGTATATAATGAAGGGGGAAAAAAACTCTTCAAATTTTGAGGAAAGGAGGTGTTAATATGAAGATGAAAAAAGTTGTCGCTGTTTTGCTTGTTGTGGTTATGGCGTTTTCGTGCGTTGGCGCGACGGCGTTTGCCGACGACAATGACATCGTTGTTTTGGCAGATGAATATAGAACGCGAGCGGAAATAAGCGCCGACGGATACGAGGTTGAGATGATTACAAAATGTAGGGTTTTTCCGGAAATAAAAGAGCTTCAAATGGAAGTTACGCTTGAAAAATTCTGGGGATTGTTTATCTGGACCACTCAAATCGAACCGACGAGCAGGTATTACTTCAATACCGGAAAGGAAAAGAATTGCGAGTGGAAAAGGACGGCGCTCCTTTCGGAAGCCGGAACATACCGTATCAAGGCCGTTTTCCATCTCACAAAGACCAACGGTCAAAAACAAAGCTTTACAAGGTACAGCAACGAGGTTATAGTGCCGAATTAATCGGCGAGTTGGTTGAATACGGCTTCCGCAGTTTTTACAAATATTTCACCGCATCGGGGCGGCTTTAGTTTCGGAATTTTCTTTCTCATTGCGGGATAGCCGTGAAAAGGGAGCGGGGAAACCCGCGGTAAATTATGAATGGGTCACAGGCAGAAAACAGAATTTTTACATTTTTGAAATTTAACGCGTTAATAACAGTACTGAAAATTGAAGAATTGCCCTGTCGTTTCGGCAGGGCGATTTTTTTTATAAAACCTCTTGACAAAGCGCGGATATTGTGCTATAATACCTGTAACAGCACAGATAATACAGTTAATACGAATGATGCAGATTTTACGGGGAGGAGGATAATTGTGCTGAATATAAGGCTTGAGGGAAAGCGGCCGATCTACGAGCAGCTCTATAACGGAATTGCTCGGCTTGTGTCGGCGGGAGAGCTTTCAGCAGATGAAAAATTGCCGGCGGTGCGCGAGGTCGCGAAGCAGTTCGGGATTAACCCGAACACGGTTCAGAAAGCGTATTCGCTGCTTGAACAGGCGGGAGTGATTTACTCGATGCCCGCAAAGGGAAGCTATGTTTCGGGGGAAAAATCGGCTGCCGAAGCGGTGAAAAACGATACGCTGAAGCGCGTTGAGAGTGAAATGCGGCTTGCGTTTCGCGCGGGGGTTGGTATAGACGAGATAAAGTCGCTTGCGGAGGATATTTGGAGCGAGGAAAGGAACGGTGATACAGATGATTGAGGTTAAGGACGCGGTGATGCTGTTCGACGACAAAAACGCGCTCGACGGCATTTCTTTATCAATACCCGAGGGGTGCGCCTACGGACTTCTCGGCTCGAACGGCGCGGGAAAATCCACGCTTTTGCGCGTGCTTTCCGGAATTTACAGGCTTAATTCCGGCAGCGTTAGGATTGACGGCGAGGAGATTTACGACAATGCCGCGCTTAAAGAACGAGTTTTCTTCATCAACGACGAAACAATTCAGTTTAACAATATGACGCTTCTTGATATGAAGAATTACTACAAGAGTTTTTACGGAAGCTTTTCCGAGGAGCTTTGGCAGAAGCTTAACGCAACGCTTAATCTTCCGCAGAACAAGCGTTTGAACACGTTCTCGAAGGGAATGAAGCGGCAGGCTGTCGTGATTTGCGGAATAGCGTGCAGGACGCCGTATCTCTTTCTTGACGAAGCGTTCGACGGGCTTGACCCGACGATGAGAATTATCGTAAAGCAAATGCTGATTGACGCGATGATGGATACGGGACTTACGGTTATCTTCAGCTCGCACAACCTCGGCGAAATCGACGAATTTTGCGATAGAGTGGGGCTTCTTCACGCGGGAAAGGTTGTTTTTGACCGCGAGCTTGACAGCGTTAAGGGAAGCGTGTTTAAGATACAAACTGCGTTTGACGCGCCTATTACGCGCGAACAGCTTTCGGGAGTCGATATCCTGCATATGGAAACGAACGGCAGCGTTACGCATATTATCGCGCGCGGCGACCGTGAAAAGGTCCGTGAGGCTGTTATGAAGCTCTCGCCGAAGATTTATGACGAGGTTCCGCTTTCTCTCGAGGAGATATTTATTTACGAAATGGAGGTGCTTGGATATGACGGCAGCAAGCTCGGCTAAAACTTCCGCAAGCGGCGTTTTCTTCAAATTTCTGCCGTATTACCGCAACAAGCTGAGAGTTCTCAGACCGCAGATGATTATGATGGGAATTTTCGCGCTTCTGAGCTATCCTTTCGCGGGATTGATATTCAATTTGCAGATAGACGCCGAAATAAGGATAAATCAGCTTAGGTTAAGCAGTCAAGGAAGCTCGGTTATTGAAATCGAACGCGCTCGGGGACGGCTTGAAGCGCTGAACTCGCTCGCGATAATGAGCGCGGTTATCGCGGTTATCTGTCTTGTGGGAATGTTTGTCTTTACCTTCGTTTCAACGCACCGCGCGTTTCGCCGCCTTTACAACAAAACTGCGGTCGATATGGATTACGCGCTTCCCGTAAGCGGAAATACGCGCTTTTTTGCGGATATTGCGGCAATTTTCACCGCCAACATTCTCCCGCACCTGATTTCTATACTGATAGGGCTGCCTTTTGTTTATTTGGTCGCGTCGAAAATGCGCGTTCTTCACCCGAATTATCCCGCCGAGAATTTTAACGTCTTTCTGTCGGCTGCCATTCAGGGAATGTTCGCGGGGCTGTTTTCCTGCGTAATGCTTATCGGGCTGAGCCTGCTTGTAATGTCGTGCTGCGGAAAGAGAGCGGAAGCCGCGATTTTCCCGATTATGATAAACCTCGCGATACCCATAATTCAAGCGCTTGCAATCGTTATAACAAATCAAAACGTTTACGGCGCGTATTACGGAACATCGAATTTAACTTCCGTTTGCGCGACTTCTCCCGTGGGAATGGCGGTGGAATCGTTCTGCGAAATATTTGGAATGTTCTTTGCCGTTAATTATGACGACGCTCTCATAAGTTTATCTTTGCCGCTGTTTGAAACGGCAAACCTCATTCCCGCGATTTTGCTTACGATTGCGTTTTTTGCGGGAGCGTATTTCCTGCTGAAATTCCGCAGAAACGAGCGCGTTGGAAATCCTTACGTTTACAAGGCGACGAGCGTTGTCCTGCCGGGAATTGTTATTCTCGCAATGTCGCTTCCGATGTGGAATATGGTTTACGCGCCTTTCTCGCTCAACGCTTATCAGAGTTACAGCAAAAACGGCTCTGCAAGCTGGTTAATCGGTCTTTTGATTTCAACCTTTATCGTCTATGTGATTATGGAGCTTATCAGCGGAAAAGCGTTCAGAAGGTTCTGGCTTTCAGCGATAAAATGGGCTGGAACGACGGCTGTCTGCGCGGGAATAACGGCGGTATTTGCGTTCTCGAACGGCTTCGGCACGGCAAATTACGTTCCCGAGGCGAACGACGTTAGAATTGCTTCGATTAATCTCTCATATGTGAATTATTACGAATCCGGTCAGGCTGAGGATTATGGGCGCTTTATTATAAACAATACCGATGAACAGAACATCATCGAAATGATAACCGAGGTTCACAAGCGCGTTCCTAAGAATAAAACCGACACGAAAAAGAACGGCAGCCTTGTTCTTGACTATCAAATGAAAAACGGCGAATACGTTCAGCGTTCGTATGAAATTACCGCCGACGAGTTCAATTCGTATATGGAATTTTTGGTAACTCCCGAAACGTGGTTTGAGTATGTTTGCGGAAATTCCGCGAATGAAATGTACGCCGATGAATACGCAAGGTCCGTGTATTATACCAAGGACGGAAACGACGTAAACCTTATTCCGAAGGACAAGAGCGGTTACTTCCTGAGAAATATTCTCAGCGAGGTTCGCAAGGACGCAGAGGGAATGAATTACGAAAAGTACAGGCAGATTGATTATAACGACTGCGTTAGAATAACGTTCTATTATGATGAACAAGCGGTTGGCGTTGAAGTGTATCCGTTTATGGAACACACAATTCGGTATCTGTCGGAGCATTTTGTTCAAAATGACGCAAGCTTCGCTGAATAATATATCGCAAAATCCCTTATAACATACCCCTTTTCCGGCAGATTTGCCCCCTGTTTCACCTCAGGGGGCAAAATTTTTTTCGGGAGATTGAATTTTACGCGGAAAAGTGGTATAATTGAAGTTGACGACAGGAGGAAAACACTATGAAAACAATAGGACTTATCGGCGGAATGAGCTGGGAAAGCACCGTTACATACTATCAAATCATAAACGAGCGCATAAAGGAAAAGCTCGGCGGGCTTCACTCGGCGAAAATTTTGCTTTACAGCGTTGATTTCGCGGAGATTGAGCGCTGTCAGGCGGCGGGAGAGTGGGATAAGAGCGCGAATATTCTCTCGGACGCGGCAATGCGGCTTGAAGCTGCGGGAGCGGATTTTATCGTGATTTGCACGAATACTATGCACAAGGTTGCGCCGCAGATTGAGGAAAAAATTCACATTCCCGTGCTTCACATCGCTGACGCGACTGCGGACGAGCTTATCCGCAATAATATCAAAAAAACCGCGCTTCTCGGCACAAAATACACGATGACGCAGGATTTTTACAAGTCAAGGCTGATTGAGCGGGGGATTGAGGTTGTCGTTCCCGACGAGCGCGGAATTGAAACGGTAAACCGCGTTATTTACGAGGAGCTGTGCCTTGGAATTATCTCGGAAAAATCGCGCGCGGAGTATTCAGAAATTATCGCAAAACTCAAGGAAAAGGGCGCGGAAGCGGTTATTCTCGGCTGTACGGAAATCGGTTTGCTTGTACGGCGCGAGGACTCGGTTTTGCCTGTTTTCGATACGACCGTTATTCACGCGGGCGCCGCCGCTCTGAAAAGTCTTTGATATTGAGCTTAACATAAAAAAACGCTTCGGAAAGCGCCCCGAAGCGGTTTTGATATTTGCGGTCACCTCTAAAAACCTTGTTTGAGTGAAAATGCGTATAGCGCGCCGACTGCTTCGGCAAGTCTCCTCGTAAGGCACCCAGCCTTACTTCGTCGGCTTTTCTCGCATTCGTCGTCCTCTACTCATTTTCCCTTTTCAAACCGGTTTTTAGAGGCTCCCTTGCGTAATTCTGATTAAACCTTAAGCTTTTCGACCATTTCAAGCATAAGCTTCGACTGAGAGGAAAGCTCCTCGCAGGAAGCCGCGGACTGCTGCGCCGTGGAGGAATTGTTCTGGATAACCTCGCTGATATCGTTAATTCCGCCGGTAGCCTGCTCGAGGTCGCCCGCCTGAGCGGTTGCGTCGTCGGCGATTTCCTTGACAAGCTCAGCCGCCTGCTTTGATTTTTCGGTAACGCTGTTAATGGCGGAAGCCGCGTCGTGAGCGATTTCGATTGACTTCGCGACTGCCTTGAGCGTGCTGTCGATGATAGCCTTGGTGGAGTTCGCGGAAGCGGCGGATTTTGCCGCGAGATTGCCGACTTCCGTTGCGACAACGGCAAATCCCTTGCCCGCTGCGCCCGCTCTTGCCGCCTCGATTGAAGCGTTAAGCGCGAGAATGTTTGTCTGGAACGCAATATCTTCGATTGCCTTGATGACCTTTGCGATATCGCTCGACTTCTTCTCTACAACGTCCATCGCCATTATCAGGTGTTCCATTTCAACGGTCTGCTGCTGCATAATATTCGAGCAGTCAAGGCTGATTTCGGAAGCGGAACGCGCGTTTCCTGCGGTTTTGTTGACGTTGTCGCTGATGCCGGAAATAGTTGAAGAAAGCTGGTCGATTGTCGCAGACTGGCGCTGAGTACCCTCCGCAAGAGCCTGAGTTCCGCCCGACATCTGCTCTGCGCCGAGCGCGACGTTTTCGGAGGAGGTTGTTACGTTCGAGATAATTTCGCCGAGATTTGCGTGGATTTGTTCAAATGCGTCTTTGATTGAGATGAAATCGCCCTTGTAATTAAGCGCGGGCTGCTTCGTGAAATCGCCGTGCGCCATCGTATCAAGCACGTCTACAATATCGCGTATGTAGGAATTGAGCGTCTGCTTCGACTCGATAAGCGCGTTTGCGAGAAGTCCGACTTCATCGTTGTTGTATTTGAAGTTTCGATTCGGCTTGTTGAAGTCGATATCCTTTATATCGCGGCACTCCTCGATAAGCGCCTGAACGGGACGCTTAAAGTCCTTTTTCATAACACTAACAACGAATAAAGCCGATATCGAAGCGAGAACGGCGCCGATAATGCAGGTCATCGTAATGTTGTTTCGAAGGGTTGAATTGTAGCTTTCAGCCGAAAATCCCGCGAAATACGAACCGATAATCGCGCCGTTTGCGTCCTTCATCGGCTCATAGTGAACGAAATAGGGCTTGCCGTTGATGTTGGCGCGGTCCTGATAGGCGTTTCCGCTCTTGACGGTTTCCCAGATAGCCGCGCTCATCTTCTGACCGGTAATGCGCTTTCCGGAGTCGTCCTTGATTGTTGTGTTATAGCGTACGTCGTCGAGGAACAGCGAAACTTCGCAGTCTGACTTTGCCTTGATGCTGTCAACGAAGCTTGTTTTGTCGAGGTTTGTTCCGACAAGGAAAGAATAGCCGCCCAAATCATCGGTGAGATAAGTCGCCACAAGCTTTCCCGACGCTGAAAAAAGACCCGTCGCCGGCTTGAAATCAGCGGGAACCTTTGCGCTGTTCGACGTCCAGACAACCTTTCCGTCCGCGACAATGCAAAGGAAATCCTCGTCGTCGCGCTTGTCGTTATCCCACCACTTCGTCATCTGCTCGGTATCCGTCGTGTAGCCGTGCGCGATAACCGTTTTGCTGAGATATTTCAGCGAGTTTATTTCGATTTCGACCTCGCTTTCAACTGTATCCGAGCCGCTTTTTACGAGCGTAAACGTAACTTCCTTCAAATTAATCGCATACAAAGTCGCTGTAATCGTAACCGAAAGCGCAACCGTAATCACAAGAAGAAATATGCTGATTACCGTAACCTTTGTGCCAAGACTGTGCTGCTTTTTGAACATAATGAATTTCCTCCGTCCGCTGATATTATATATCCACAGTATTTTAACACAAACAAAACCAAATTTCAATATAAAAAAGTTGTTCTTGCAAACTTTTTTTGCTAAAATCGTCAATGTTGCTAATATTTTGAGGAATATTTTTGGTGAAATAAACAATATTGTTTCCAAGCAAAACAAATGCGCGTAAACTGATGTTTTTAACAAAAATGAGCGTAAAAAATTGTTAAAAACGTATATTTGTCTTTTAACAGCGGGATTTGTCGAAACGCTGTTCTTTGAAAAAAAGGGAAAATGCTCTTGAAATCAAAGGGGAAATGTGGTATTATTATATAGATATAATTAAATAACATACTAAGCGTATGGGAACGGAGAAAGCTATGCCAAAAAGACAGGATATAAACAAGATACTCATAATAGGTTCGGGACCTATCATCATAGGACAGGCTTGCGAATTTGACTATTCGGGAACGCAGGCTTGCAAGGCGCTCAAAAAACTGGGCTATGAAATCGTGCTTGTAAACTCGAACCCCGCGACGATTATGACCGACCCCGATGTCGCGGATATAACGTACATTGAGCCGCTTAACGTTGACAGACTTACTCAGATTATCGAAAAAGAGCGCCCCGACGCGCTTTTGCCGAACCTCGGCGGACAGTCGGGACTTAATCTCTGCTCCGAGCTTGACGAGGCGGGCGTTCTTGAAAAATACAATGTTAAGGTAATCGGCGTGCAGATTGACGCAATAAAGCGCGGCGAGGACAGAATTGAATTTAAGCATACAATGGAAAAGCTCGGCATTGAAATGGCGAGAAGCGAGGTCGCTTATTCCGTTGAAGAAGCGGTTGCAATCGCGGAAAAGCTGAAATATCCCGTTGTTCTCCGTCCCGCGTACACAATGGGCGGCGCAGGCGGCGGAATGGTTTATAATGTCGAGGAGCTGAAAGTCGTTTGCGCGAGAGGACTTCAGGCGAGCCTTGTCGGACAGGTTCTCGTCGAGGAGTGCATAAGCGGCTGGGAAGAACTGGAGCTTGAGGTTGTCCGCGACGCGAAGAACAATATCATCACTGTTTGCTTTATCGAGAATATCGACCCCGTGGGAGTTCACACGGGCGATTCGTTCTGCTCCGCGCCTATGCTGACGATACCCGAGGACGTTCAAAAGGACCTTGAAAAGAAGTCTTACAGCATTGTCGAGGCTATCGAGGTAATTGGCGGCTGCAACTGCCAGTTTGCCCGCAATACCGAAACCGGCAGAGTCGTCGTAATCGAAATAAATCCGAGAACGTCGCGTTCTTCGGCGCTTGCTTCAAAGGCGACGGGCTTCCCGATTGCGCTTGTTTCGGCGATGCTCGCGTGCGGTCTTACGCTTGACGAAATTCCCTGCGGAAAGTACGGCACGCTCGATAAATACAAGCCTGACGGCGATTATGTCGTAATCAAATACGCGCGCTGGGCGTTTGAGAAATTCAAGGGCGCCGAGGATAAGCTCGGAACGCAGATGAAGGCTGTCGGCGAGGTTATGAGCATTGGCAAGACCTATAAGGAAGCGTTCCAGAAGGCAATCCGCAGCCTTGAAACGGGAAGATACGGACTCGGTTTCGCGCGCGATTACAACAAGCTCTCAAAGGACGAGCTTCTCTCGAAGCTGCGCTATCCGACAAGCGAGCGGCAGTTCGTTATTTACGAAGCGCTGAGAAAAGGCGCGACAATCGACGAGATTTACAATCTTACGAAGATAAAGAAGTGGTTTTTGGAGCAGATGAAGGAGCTTGTCGAGGAAGAAAACGCGCTTCTTGAGCATAAGGGCGCCGTTCCCGACGAGAACACGCTCCGAAAGGCAAAGCAGGACGGCTTCTCCGACCGCTATTTGAGCGGACTTCTCGGAGTTACCGAGGAAGAAATCAGAAACGCGCGTCTGGGCTTCGGTATCCGCGAGGCTTGGGAGGGAGTTCACGTCAGCGGCACGGAAAATTCCGCTTATTATTACTCGTCGTACAATATTCCCGAGGATAAAAGCCCGTCGAATACCGACAAGCCGAAGATTATGATTCTCGGCGGCGGTCCGAACAGAATAGGTCAGGGCATCGAGTTCGACTACTGCTGCGTTCACGCGGCGCTTGCGCTGAAAAAGCTCGGATTTGAGTCGATTATCGTAAACTGCAACCCCGAAACCGTTTCCACGGACTACGATACCTCGGACAAGCTTTATTTCGAGCCGCTCACGCTTGAGGACGTTCTTTCAATTCACGAGAAGGAGAAGCCCGTCGGCGTTATCGCGCAGTTCGGCGGTCAGACTCCGCTCAATCTCGCGGGCGATTTGAAGAAGTATGGCGTGAATATTCTCGGAACTTCTCCCGAAACCATCGACGAGGCTGAGGACAGAGATTTGTTCCGCGCGATGATGGAGAAGCTGAATATTCCGATGCCCGAAAACGGAATGGCTGTAAACGTTGACGAAGCGCTTGAAATCGCGAACAGAATAGGCTATCCCGTTATGGTTCGCCCGTCGTACGTTCTCGGAGGACGCGGAATGGAAGTCGTTCACGACGACGAGATGATGCGCGTTTATATGTCGGCGGCAGTCGGCGTTACTCCCGACAGACCTATCCTCATCGACCGCTTCCTCAACCACGCGACAGAGTGCGAAGCGGACGCGATTTCGGACGGCGAACACTGCTTTGTTCCCGCGGTTATGGAGCATATCGAGCTTGCGGGCGTTCATTCGGGCGACTCTGCGTGTATTCTCCCATCAAAGAACCTCACAAAGAAGCAGGTTGACACAATCCGCGATTACACGAAGCGTATCGCCGTTGAAATGGGAGTTCGCGGACTTATGAATATGCAGTACGCAATCGAGGGCGACACGGTTTACGTTCTTGAGGCTAATCCGCGCGCGTCGAGAACCGTTCCGCTGGTATCGAAGGTTTGCGGAATAAATATGGTTAGAATTGCCACGGATATAATCACGCTCCCGCTTACGGGCAGACCTTCTCCCGTTCCCGCGCTTCGCGAGAGAGCGGTTAACCATTACGGCGTGAAGGAAGCGGTTGTTCCGTTCAATATGTTCCCGGAGGTTGACCCGGTTCTCGGTCCGGAAATGCGCTCTACGGGCGAGGTTCTCGGTATTTCGCCGTCGTTCGGAGAGGCTTATTATAAGGCTCAGGAGGCAACGCGCACGTCGCTTCCGTCCGAGGGCACGGTTCTGCTTTCCGTCTGCGACCGCGATAAGCCGGAGCTTGTTGAAACGGCAAAGGCGTTCTATTCGCTCGGATTTAAGATAATCGCGACGGGCAAGAGCTTTGAGATGATTAAGGAAGCGGGAATACCCGTTGAGCGTATATTCAAGATGTACGAGGGCAGACCGAATATCGCCGACCAGATTGCAAACGGCGAAATTCAGCTTATAATCAACACTCCCGCGGGCAAGGACGCCGTAACCGACGACAGCTATATCAGAAAAGCTGCGATTAAGCACCGCGTTCCGTATATCACGACAATGGCGGCTGCAAAGGCAAGCGCCGAGGGTATCCGCGCAATCAAGGAGAACACGCACTTTGGCGTGAAGTCGCTCCAAGCGCATCACGCGGACATTTCCGAGTTATAAACAACATTTCCCCGCTTGTCGAAAGGTGAGCGGGGATTTTGTTAAAATGCTTGACAAATTATGAAAAAAGAGATATAATGCATATTGTAAAATATGATGACGAAAAGAAAGGTATTTTAGATGAGGAAAAATGGCATAATTTTGAGCGCGGTTCTTGCGCTGTCGCTTGCGCTTACCGCGTGCAATAACGGTACGTCGCCGAGTGAAAAGTCGGATAATTTCGGCAATTCGGCTTCTTCGTCAAGCGAAACTCCGTTGGAACAGCCGAACGGCGTTGGCGCGGAAGACGACGCGATAGGGGAAACGCCCGCGTCCGATTTTGAATTTGAATTTGACTCGAAAACCCGCGGTATGTCCGTGAAAAAATACATAGGCAATGACGAAAACGTGATTATTCCGCGTTCCGCAAAGGGCTTTAACGTCACGAAAATAGGCGGCACCGCGTTTATGAGCTGCGATGTAACAAGCGTTACGCTTCCCGACAGCATTAAAAAATTGGAAATGGGCGCTTTTTGGGCTTGCTTTAAGCTTAATAGCATAATAATTCCCGATGGCGTAAGCGGAATAGAAGAGTATGCGTTCGAGGGCTGTTCCGCTGAAGTTTACTACAAAGGCAATATCTACACCGAAGAAAACTATGACGAGATTTACAAAATGTTTGAATAAAATCGCCGCCCGAGCGAAAAACTCGGGCGGTTTTGCATATTTTACCTGATTATTTCAAATTAGCCCTTCATCTTGAAAGAGAGGCAGTCTGTACACTGAACGGCGGTAGGATTAGCCTCGTGAGTGCCGACTTCAATCTTGTCGAGCGAGCAGAAATCCTCGCAGCAGCAGTGATGTTCACAGTTCTTGATTGTGCAGCCAATGTGCTTATTTGCGTATTCGGTTCCCATAATAAAATCTCCTTGAATGAAATTCTGCGGTTTTGCCGCAAAACTATTTTGAGATTTCAAGAGAATTTTATTCTCGCCAAAAAATTCCGAAAAAAAACTTCGCCGCAAAAGCAGCGAAGCCGTTTTTATTCCGAAAGATAGGATTTAACAAGCACCTGCAAAAGCTCGTCGCGGTCAATATGACGAATTAATCCTCTCGCGTTGTTAAACGTAGTGATGTATGTAGGGTCCTCGGAAAGGATATAGCCAACGAGCTGATTTATCGGATTATACCCCTTCTGCTTCAGCGCGTCGTATACGGTCATAAGGATTTCCTTCATCTCGTTTTCTCTGTCCTCGTGAACCGAAAAAGTCATCGTTTTATCCAGCATATTATCATTCCTTCCCTGAATTTATTTTCTTACACAACTATTATACACTTTTTCCGCAAAAAAAACAACCACATTTATTAAATTCAAACCCGCCTTTGCCTAAAATCTCCGATTAGTACAAATTTTTTTGATATTCTTTGTTAAACTTACACAAAAATTGCTTCGCAAAATCTACATATTTATAAAATTTGATAAAACACTTGTATATCTTGATTAAATATGTTATAATTAAGATATGGAGTTCTGCGCGTAACTGCGCGGAATAAGAATTTTTCTACGAGGGGAGAATTTTTATGGCAGTCGGCGACGGCGGTTTCAGCACCCAGATGGGCGGTTTCAACAAAAACGAGGTTAACGAGTACATAAGCAATCTTCGCAAGAAGATGAACGAGCTTGAGGCGGAAATGAAGGATAACGACAGCAAGGTTAAGGCTGCTGTCAGAACAGCGGACGAGGCTGAGAGCAAAATTCAGAAGCTTGAAAAGGAAAAGAATGAAAAAATTTCCGAGCTTGAGCTTCAGATAAAGACTGAGCGCAAAAATGCCGAGGATTTGCTTGACAAGATTGACGACCTTAAGAGAAAGGTTAAGAATAAAGCCGCGGGTTCGGCTTCGGGAGCTTCTTCGGCGGAGGCGCAGAAGCAGGCTGCCGAAATTATTGAAAAGGCGAATAAAACCGCGCGCGAAACGGTTGACGAGGCGAATAAAACCGCCAAAAAGACGGTTGACGACGCAAATAAAACTGCGAAAAAGACTGTCGACGAGGCTAATAAGACTGCGGGCGAGGTTGTCGAAAAGGCAAAGCAGACCGCAAAGGAAATTATTGCAAACGCTCAGAGCGCTTCTGCGGCGGGCGGCGCTTCGTCCGTTAATCTCGATGGATTTATGAGCGAGCTTCGCGGTTTCTTTGACAAGATGAACAGCGAGTATAAGTCGATTATCGCAAAGGCGGAGGAAATTTCTTCGCAGGGCGGAGCAGAGCCTAAAGCGGTTGATATCCCCGATTTTTCGGGCTTTGAAGCGCCCAAGGCGGACGCTCCCAAGGAAGCCGAGGTTCGTACGGCGGAAGCGCCCAAGGCAGAAGCTCCCGCGTTCAGCGAGCCTGAGCCGAATAATGATATTTCTTTCGAGAATATTGAGCAAATCAGCTCCGATGAAAATGAGCCGACCGCTTTTGACGACGATATGATGAGCGCGTTCGGAAATCTTGACGAGCCTGTTTCCGAGGTCAAGGAGAATGATACCTCCGACCACAGCAAGGCGTCCTTTGATATGGATTTTGGCAAGGACCTTATCGCTCAGACCGTTCCCAGCAGCAGTCTTAACGCAGGCGACGTTGACGAGGATTTGCTTGCCGCAGTTCGCAGGGAAGAGGAGAAATTCGCTGTTCAGCCGACTGACGGCAGAGAAGATTTCGATATGAACAGTATGAGTATGGACGACGACAGCGCGGCTGACGATGGCGCGGAAGCAATGAGAAGAATGCTTGCCGAGGCGGAAGCGGCGTTTGGCGGCGGAAGCTCGCTTGATTATGATACTGATAATCAGCAGGACGACGAGCCTGCGCCCGCAGAAAGCTCGGCTAACCCGTGGGAGGATTTGCAGAAGCAGCTTGAGGCGATGGAACAGAGCGGTAATTTCGGCGAAAGCGAGCCGGAGAGCGCCGCGGAAGAGCCTGCCGCGCAGCCGTCCGCCGTCGAGGACCCGCAGGTTCCCACAACAGACGACTCGTCTATTTGGGATTTCAGCAGCGACAGCTCAAGCTCGTCCGATGACGACGATATGAGCGCTGATGTATTCGCGAATTTCTGATTATTAACAACAAAGAGCCGAAGGCAATTTCGGCTCTTTGCGCTGAATTAACGGTGAATTATGATTGAACTTAACACTTCTGAATTGAAAGAAAAGGCAAAAACGCTCAGAGCGGGCGACAAGGTTTTGCTTTCCGGCACGGTTTATACCTCGCGCGACGCCGCCCACAAGCGTATAAAACAGCTTGTCGAGGAGGGAAAGCCGCTTCCCTATGAGCTTTCGGGCGCGGCGATATATTACGCGGGTCCGACAGGCACAAAAGAGGGTATGGTTATCGGGTCGTGCGGTCCGACGACTTCGGGCAGAATGGACGTTTATTCGCCGATGATGCTTGATATGGGGCTTTCCGCAATGATAGGCAAGGGCGAGCGCTCCGAGGCGGTCTGCGAGGCAATTAGGCGAAACGGCGCGGTTTATTTCTGTGCAATCGGCGGCGCGGGCGCGCTTGCGTGCAAGTGTATAACCGAGTGCGAGGTTATCGCGTTCGAGGACCTCGGCTGCGAGAGCGTAAAGCGGCTGAAATTCGAGAAATTTCCGCTTATCGTTGCGGTTGACTGCGTTGGCGGGGATATTTTCAAGTCCGGCAGGGAACGCTATAAATGCTGAATTTAAGAGTTTTTTCTGCGGTTTTGGTTATTTTGTATAGTTAATCGGGGAAATATTCATTAAAACGCTGTTTTTTGGCATAAAAATGAAATAAACTGTTGACAAATTTTGCGGAATGTGATAAAATAAGGAAAGTGAAATGCGTTTGTTTCGGGAGGAGCTATGGTGGATTATTCCAAATTGAGCGATAAAGAGCTTTTGCGGGATAATTCTTCCGACAGCGGCAAAATCGCCGAGCTTGTTTCCCGTTATATGAAAAGCGTATTCTCTTTCGCAAAAAAATATTCCCGCTTCGCCGATTATGAGGAACTCGTTTCCGATGGGATGCAGGGATTGCTTTCGGCTATCAGCAATTATAATGATGAAAAAGGCGAGTTTTCGTCATTCGCGGCGGTTTGTATAAATAACAGGCTGAAAAATACCGTGAAAAAGTCGTCAAACCGCAGGAAAAATCTCGTTGACGAGGACGAGCTTCTCGAAATTCCCGACAGCTCGCCGACGCCGGAAGAACGCGTTATCGAGAGGGAAAACAGCGAGGACGTCAGAAACAGCCTTCGGTCGCAGCTTTCGGAGTTCGAGATGCGCTGCATCGACTGCGCCGCTATGGGGCTTTCTTACGATGAAATTGCAAAAAGGCTGAATGTTGATAAAAAGTCCGTTGATAATGCACTTTCGAGGGCGAGAGCCAAGGTGCGGAAAATTATGGGCGGTAGTTTGTGAAAAGCCGGCGCGGCGGCTGCGGCGCGGTTTTAATATGTCCCGATAGCATAATTGATAATGCGTTGCCGGGGTTGGCGCGAGAATCAGCGGCGAAAGCTGCGAGAGTACGCGGCGACGGGTGCAAAGATACGGGTGCAAGTCCTGTCGGGCAAATCAATATTTTTTTAAGGGGTATACTTATGTACACTGACAAGACACTGAAATGCAAGGACTGCGGAGCTGACTTCGTTTTCACCGCAGGCGAACAGGAGTTCTACGCTGAAAAGGGCTTCGAGAACGAGCCGCAGAGATGCAAGGCTTGCCGCGACGCTAAGAAGAATGCCGGCAGAGGTCAAAGACAGTTCTTCGAGGCAACCTGCGCTGTTTGCGGCGGAGTTGCAAGAGTTCCTTTCGAGCCGAAGGGCGACAGACCTGTTCTGTGCAGCGAGTGCTTCGCTAAGCAGAAGGGCGAATAATCAAATCAATGCGCGAAAATTTTCGCACCGAATTGTACCGAGCATACCTCTAGTTGGTTATCCCCGGCATCGTTTTGGTTAAGGCATAGCATTTGGTGGCAGCCGCTTTGTTGCGGCTGCTTTTTCTGCCTATTTTTACAAAGAATTTTCATAAATTATGCGTTTATAATAATATCAGCCTTTTTGTTCCTAAGGGATAAAAAGTATTATTTGAAAGGAAACGCTTTTTTATGAAAAAGATTATTTTATCGGTAATTTTATGCGGCTCTCTTGCGCTGACGCTCGCGGGCTGCGGAAACAATAACGGCGGCTCGGATATGTCCTCGGGCGAAAGCACGGAAGAAAGCTCGACTTCGGAAAGTTCTTCGGAAAGCAGCTCAAGCTCGCTTGAAAGCTCGTCTGATATAAACGACCTTGATAATTCAAACCCGATTGTCGACAACAGCGGACTCGATTATCCCGACAACCGCGCGGGAAGAATGGCAGCCGCGGCGCTAAATACGGACGAATGGCCTTATATGCAGGTTGTGAGCGACCCGGAGCTTATCGGGACTATGTTCTCGACGGATAGCGGCGAAACGTTCAATCTCGACGACCTCGAGGAATTTTGCTTCTGCACGAACCTCATAAGCGCGCAGCTCAACGAGGTTATCATTGTGAAGCCCGTTAACGGCAGGGAAGGCGCTGTTCAGGACGTGCTTGACAGCTATCTTAACTACACGCAGAACGGCGCGGCGTTTTACCCCGACCAGGAAATAAGCGCGGCGGGCGCGGTTTCGGGCAAAACGGCGGATAATTATATGTATCTTATCGTTCACGAAAACGGCGCTGCTATCGCCGACGCAATCAGGGACGTTTTGTAACCGAAAATTGCAAAAAATAAAAAGCGCTCTCCCAATAAAGGAGAGCGTTTTTGCTATTCATCGTCATTTTTCTGCGATTTTTTGCCCTTTTTGCGCCATTTCACACACTCGGTCAGAAGATATTCAATCTGCCCGTTAACCGAGCGAAAATCGTCCTCCGCCCACCGCATAAGCTCGTTGTAAAGCGCGGCGGAAAGCCGCAGGGGAACTTGCTTTTTCGCTTCTTTTTTTTCATCGGACATTCCGCTCACCGCCTTTTTCCGAATTTCATCAATAAACCGAGCCGCTGTTTACGATAGGCTGAGCGTCCTTGTTGCCGCAGAGAACGACAAGCAGATTGCAGACCATCTGCGCCTTGCGCTCGTCGTCAAGCTCGACAACGTTGTTTTCCGAGAGCTTATTAAGCGCCATTTCAACCATTCCGACAGCGCCGTCAACGATTTTCTGACGCGCTTCGATAATAGCGTTAGCCTGCTGACGCTGAAGCATCGCCGCGGCGATTTCCTTTGCGTAAGCGAGGTTTGTAATTCTCGCTTCGATTATCTCAAGTCCCGCAATCTCAACGCGCTCCTGAAGCAGCTTTTTGAGCTGTTCGGATATCTCCACGGACGAACCGCGAAGCGTTTTTTCATCGTTGTCGGTCGAGTCGTAAGGATAGCATCGCGTAACGTCGCGCAGCGTGGAATCCGCCTGCGTTGACAGGAAAGTGCTGAAATTATCAACGTTGAAAACAGCCTTTGCCGTGTTTACAACGCGCCAGATAACCACAATTCCGATTTCAATGGGGTTGCCCTGCTCGTCGTTGATTTTCTGCATATCGTTGTTGTGGGTCATTGTTTTAAGCGAAATTTTGCGGTTAATCACGTTTGTGGTTATCGCGCCGTTCGGAGCGAACGAAGCGACAATTCTTCCGCTCTCGTTTTTCGGCGAAACCGCGCCGCAGAACGGGTTAACGAAGAAAAATCCCTCTTTTTTCAGCGTGCCTATGTACTTGCCGAAAAGCGTCAGAACAAGCGCTTCGTTCGGCTTCATAATGCGAAGTCCCATAAACGGAAACCAGCCTATGCACAGGTAAACGAGCGAAACCACA
>DBIU01000044.1:64093-68137 GCA_002304735.1 Ruminococcaceae bacterium UBA794
CCGCAAGCGCGGAAGAACCGCTGCCGTCCATTTCTATTGCACAGAAAATAACTCCCGCAAGCGCCGCGAAAAGCAGAATTATCGTGATAAACAGCACGCCCCAGCCGCTCGCAGTTTTTGCGTCTTTTTCCTCATAAATGTGGTCTTTTTTCTTTTCTTCCATAATAATTCCCTCTCTTTCATATAATAAACAGCAAATAATATAAATGATATCAAATTGATATCTTAATGAGATTATACTACACAGAATTATATTTGTCAAGAGGTTTTGAAAAATTATTTTTTTTCAAGACCCGAATTTGCGGGACCTTCGAGCAAATCGCCGTTTTCGGTGAAACGCGAGCCGTGGCAGGGACATTCCCAAGCGTTCTCCTCCTTGTTTTTCTTAAGCGCACAGCCCATATGCGGACAGCGCGGGACGGTCGGCGTGACGAGGTTTTTCGCCGCGTTTAAGCCGTTTATGAATAGCTGTTTCGCGAGAATACTCCTTGACGGGTTAAAAACGGGCGCGTTTTCGTTCTCGTTTCCGAGGATTTTGTCGCGGATAATCTCGGCTGCGGCAAGAGAATTTGTCATTCCCCACTTATTGAAGCCCGTCATAACGTAAAGGTCGGGCGTTTTCGCGCTGTAATTGCCGATATACGGCAGCCCGTCAAGCGTTATGCAGTCCTGCGCCGCCCAAGCGTTCGTGATTTTCGCGGACGGAAAATACTCCCTTGCAAACGCGAAAAGCTCGCCGGATTTTGACGGACAGCCCGTTTTGTGCGCGCCGCCGCCCACCAGTGTTACGCTTGATTTTTTCCGTTCAACAGCGTTCTCGATATTGCATTTTCGGAAAGAAAGCCCGTTTTCGTTCGCGTCCATAAAAATCCCGTCGGGGAACTCCACGTTTTCAAGCGCGATAACGTGCGAACGGCTCTGATACATCTTAAGGAAATAGCTTCCGCGGCTGTTTATGAAAGGAAAATGCGTCGCGATAACGATTTTTTTCGCGGTAATTTTTCCGTCAACCGAAACCGCCGTGCTGTTTTTCAGCTCGATAATGCGCGTATTTTCGTAGATTTCAAGCCCTTTTGCAAGCTCCGCGAGCAGCGGCAGCGGGTTGAACTGCGCCTGATTTTTCACGCAAACCGCGCCTGCCGTCCGAAAGGGCAGGGGAACGCTCTCGACAAATTCCGCGTGAAAACCGATGTCCGAGAGCGCGGAAATCTCGCTGTAAAGCGGCGCGGGGTCGCTTTTTGAGTAGATAAAGCTGTCTTGCTTTTCGTAATCGCAGTCGATTTTCGTGCAAAGCTCCTCGAAACGCTCGGCGGCGCGCAGGTTCGCCGAGAGGTACATTTTCGCGTAATCCTTGCCGTATTTCTCGGTTATTTTTGAGTAAATCAAGCCGTGATGAACCGAGATTTTCGCGGTGGTGTTACGCGTTATTCCGCCGCAGAGCCGTCCCGCCTCCGCGATAACGCAGGACAGTCCGCTGTCCGCGAGAAGCCGCGCCGCGAGTATTCCCGCAATTCCGCCGCCGATAATGAGAACGTCCGTGTTAATCGCGGTTTTCAGCATCGAATACTGCTCAAATTCGCCTTTCCACACGGAAGAATGTCTGATATTTTCCAAAATAACCGCTCCTTTTTTGCTTGTTTACGCTATTTTCTGCAATATTTTCAATAAAATTCCTCTGATAAAACAAAAAATTCACCGCAAAATAGGTGAAAAGGAGCTGAGGATTATGGTTTTTATCGTCGGAGGAAAATCATCGCGAAACGGCGCGGAAAGGCTTTTCGGGAGCGTTTTCCCGCAGCTTGACTATATCAGCGCGGAGAATTTCGCCGTGATTAACGACCCGAATACCGCGGTTATTGTCGAGGACGGCGCAGACGCTGAAATCAAGTCGGCGCTTTGCGTTATCGCGGACGGCGACGGCGGATTTTGCGCGTTTCCCGACGGTATACCGCTTATAACCTGCGGCGTTAACCCGAAAAGCACCGTTTCATTCACCTCGCGCTCTGAGAACGGCATTACGCTCTCCCTCAACCGCGCTATTCACACAAAAAACGGCATTACAGAGCCGCTTGAATATCCCGTGAAGTACTTGCGCGGCTTTTCCGAATTTGACTATATGGCGGCTTTTGCGGCGAGCTTGCTTCAATAATGCGAACAGCCCGAAGCTTTCGCCGCGGGCTGTCTTATATTTTGTTCTACCTAATTTCAATTATCTGATTTGCGTTATTCGCTGTCCTGAAGCGCGTCATAGCCGCTTTCGCCCGTTCTTACCTTAACAACGTCCGCGACTTCGTAAACAAAAATCTTTCCGTCGCCGACATTGCCCGTGTACAGAACCTTTTTCGCGGTTTCGATTACCGTTTCAACAGGCACCTTGCACACAACAATCTCCATTTTTATCTTCGGCAGCAGGTGCGCTTCAATCTCAACGCCGCGGTAATACTCCTTCGAGCCTTTCTGCATTCCGCAGCCCATAACGTTCGTCACGGTCATACCGGTAATGCCTATCTTGTTCATCTCGTCTTTCAGCAGCTCGAAGCGGTCGGGGCGCGTGATGATAACAACCTTCGTCATACTTATGCCTTCCTCGGAAGCCGCAACATACTTCTTGATAACGGGAACTGCGTCCTTGTTTTCGGCAACCGTTTCAACTTCTTTCTCCTTGCCGGAAGAAGAAGTTTCGATGTGCATCGAGGGAACGAAATCCGCGTAAGAGGACGTAAGACCGTGTTCCGTCGCGTCCAAACCGACGATTTCCTCGTGACGTGAAACGCGCAGACCGATTGTTTTCTTGATTATCAGGAACGTAAGCGAGATTGTCGCAGCCGTCCAAGCGAGAACCGATACTATGCCGAGAGCCTGTACTCCGAGCTGAGCAAAACCGCCGCCGTAGAACAAGCCTTTGACGGGAGTTCCGCCAACGCCGACATTCTGACCGTTGCCCGTTGCGAACAAGCCGACTGCGAGAGTGCCCCAGACGCCGTTAAAGAGATGAACGCCGACAGCGCCGACGGGGTCGTCGATTTTGAGTTTGTAGTCGAGAAGCCAAACGCCGAAGCATACCAGAAATCCCGAAACAAGACCGATTATGAACGCGCCGAGGCAGTCAACGTCAGCGCAGGGCGCCGTTACTCCGACAAGTCCCGCGAGCGAAGCGTTAAGGCACATCGAAACATCGGGTTTGCCGTGCTTGAGCCAAGTGAAAATCATTGTCGTTACCGTAGCGACAGCGGGAGCTACCGTTGTGGTGAGGAATATATTCGCGAGATATTCAACGTTTGAAGCCGCCGCGCCGTTAAAGCCGTACCAGCCGAACCAGAGTATAAAGCAGCCGAGCGCTCCGAGCGTCATCGAGTGACCGAGAATTGCCTTTGGCTTGCCGTCTTTGTCAAACTTGCCGATACGCGGACCAACCATCTTTGCGCCGATAAGCGCGCAGATACCGCCAACGGAGTGGATTGCCGCAGAACCCGCAAAGTCAACGAAACCGAGCTGTGCGAGCCAGCCGCCGCCCCAAATCCAGTGCGCTTCAATCGGGTAAATAACCGCGCTGATTACCGCCGAGTAGATGCAATAGCTCAGGAATTTTGTGCGTTCCGCCATCGCGCCGGATACAATCGTCGCAGCGGTTGCGCAGAAAACGAGGTTGAACACGAACTCCGCGCAGCGGTCAAAATCCGTGAAGCTTCCGAGAATATCGAGCGTCGGAACGCCGACAAGTCCGAAAAGCGCGTCCTCGCCGAGCATCAGCCCGAAACCGAGGAAGATGAATACGACCGTTCCTATGCAGAAGTCCATAAGGTTCTTCATTATGATGTTGCCGGCGTTTTTCGCCCTCGTCATACCGGTTTCCACCATCGCGAAGCCCGCCTGCATAAAGAACACCAGCGCCGCTCCTATCAGATACCATATACCGTTGCCGTCGCCAACGTTAAACATCGTTTTGTTGACGACTTCTTCCACTCCCGTGACAGAGGCCTCGGAGAGTAATGCCAGACTCTGTAACATAAAATCCGCTCCTTTATTT
Source organism: Ruminococcaceae bacterium UBA794 (assembly GCA_002304735.1). GTDB lineage: Bacteria > Bacillota > Clostridia > Oscillospirales > Ruminococcaceae > CAG-115. The sequence goes on from DBIU01000044.1 coordinate 68,121, forward strand.
TTGATAAAACAAAAAGA
>DBIU01000044.1:68195-68354 GCA_002304735.1 Ruminococcaceae bacterium UBA794
CCTTAGCCCTCGATTGACCTACCAAAACAACCGCCGCGGCTTCTCGGAAATTTTTTCTTCCGTGCGCGCGTTTGCTTTGGTATGCCGACCGTTGGTCTAAAGCTCCCTTGCTTTGTCTTTATTATACTCGCAACGCTATTATTTGTCAAGCGATTTTTG
>DBIU01000044.1:68379-84295 GCA_002304735.1 Ruminococcaceae bacterium UBA794
GCTTCTCCTACATAACAAATTCCGTATTTTGCAATATTTTCTTTATTAACTTGCATTTTGGATGATTTAACAAATCGAATGTATTTTCAATAAGATTTGCTTGCATTTTGCACAAAAATTACCGATTACAGCACAAAACGTCAATATTTTTTCAGTAAAACGCGTGAATTTCCGTAAAAAAGAAGCGTAAATACCATATTTTTTCGGGCGTGGAAATTGAAATTTTGCATAAAATAATAGCGTAAACTTTCAAAAAGGAGTGATTTTATGACAAGACAGACTTCGAGCGTAATCAAGGGCGCCGCCGCGGGAGTTATCGCGGGCGGAGCGGCATTTGTCGCGGTGAGAATGTTCACGGGCGGAAGAAACCGCGCGGGAAAAACCGCCGCAAAAGCGATGAAAATGCTCGGGAATTTTATGGACACAATGATGTGAAAAAAGCGCCGCTTCGCTCGGAAACGGCGCTGTACTTATAAGCAGACGGAATTAAGCGGCATTGCCTTAGCTTTTCAGCTCGTTTATGACTTCTTTTCTCAGCGCGAACACCGCGAACAGGTTCGGAACTGCCATAAGCCCGTTGAGAATATCCGCAATTCCCCAAGCGACAGCCATATTCACCGCTGCGCCAACGACTGAAAATGCCGTAAATATCGCGAGAAAAGGCTTTTCTGCGCGATTTCCGAGTAAAAATCGCGCGGCTTCGCTTCCGAAATACGACCAGCCGATTACCGTTGAAAACGCGAACATTGCCACAAGTACCGACAAAACGCAGCCCGCCCAATCGCCGAACTCGCTTCTGAACGCGATTGACGCAAGTCCCGCGCCCGAAACCGGCTCAATACGCGCCCCGACTATCTTCCCGCCGCGTGAAATACCGGTTATCTGCATTACGTTGGAATAAGGCGCGGAGGAGGGGATTTCCGCGTAAAACTGCTCGCCGTGAACGCCGAAGCAAAGCGCTTTTCCGTCGTCAGAGCCGATTTGCGATATTATCCTATCGCTTTCATCAAGCCTAAAATACTGCGTTTGCTCGCTTACGCAGCCGAGTGCCGCCGCCTTTTCGGGCAGCCCGCAGCCGCTTGTCAGCAGAACGACCGCCGTTAATCCGCACATAACGATAGTATCGAAAAAGACCTCGAAAACGCTCCACATACCGCAGATTTTCGCGCTTTTCATATCGCTTGCCGTATGCGCGAAAACGGACGTTCCAAGCCCCGCTTCGTTCGAGAACGCGCCGCGCTTAAACCCCATTGAAACCGCCGTTTTTACAGCCGCGCCGAATATTCCGCCGCCGATTGCGTTTATACCGAACGCGCTGCCGATTATCTCGCCGAAAACCTCGGGAAGCCGCGCCGCGTTTGCGATGAGAATGTACGCCGAGCCGATTATGTAAAATCCCGACATTATCGGCACGATTTTCGCCGAAAACGCAGCAATCCGCTTTACTCCGCCGAAAACGACAACCGCCGCAAGCACCGCGAGCGCAATTCCCGTCACAATCGGCGGCAGCCCGAACCCGACCCTCAGCGCTTCAGCTGCCGAGTTCATCTGCGCTGCGTTTCCCATTCCAAAGCCCGCAAGCACGCAAAGCGCCGCGTAAACAAGCGAAAGCGGCTTTGCTATGCGCTTTAACGCAGGCTTTTTCCCAAGACCGTCGCGGATATAATACATTGCGCCGCCGTGGAAATTGCCGTTTTTATCGTGCTTTCGATAGAGAAATCCGAGCGCGTTTTCCGCAAATCCGGTCATCATTCCGAAAACCGCGCAAACCCACATCCAGAATACCGCGCCGGCACCGCCTATTGCAAGCGCAGAGCCGACTCCCGCTATGTTTCCCGTGCCTAGCGTCGCCGCGAGCGCCTGACACATCGACTGGAACGGGGAAGTGCCGTTTTTGCCGCGTTTTTCGCGTGAAAATACCGTTGATTTGAGTATTAATCCGAATTTTCTTATTTGGAAAAAGCGGCTTTTCACGCTGAAATAAACTCCCGTGAACAGCATCGCGCATACCATCGGCGCGCCCCAAATGATTTTGTCGTTCAGAAATGCAATTATTTCCATAAAAATCCCCCTCGTCCTATTTTATTCGGACAAGAGGGGATTATGATTATTCGGGGGAAATTGTGATGATTTTGCGGGATTTCGACTGCGCGTAGCTCACGGTGTTCGCCGTGCCGCCCTTTTTCCCGTCGAATACCGCCAAAAGCACGTCGCAGCAATCCACAAGCGCCTTGTTTCGCTTCATCATACAGCTTTTTGTGTACGTTTCGCTTGCGCAAATTACGCCTTGACAGCACTTCAAAATGTTCTCGTATCTGAGCTTATCGTTGACATCCCAGCCGTTTGATTGCGTTCGGCAGGGGATTATCGCCGTCAGCTTCAGATTTTCGTGCGTTTTCTTCAGCTCAAGCACGATTTCCGCGCACCACATATCCGTGCCTCGCGCCATTCCCGTGAAAAAGCAGTCCGCGCCGTCTTTTACAAGCTTTTCGATTTCTTCGCGAAGCCGTTTCTTAAGCTCAAGACAAAGCGGGTGTTCCTCGTTCGGGAAGGGCATTTTTTCGGGGCGATATCCCGTAAATGATACCGAATACATTTTACATTCCTTTGACGATAATAATCGAGTCAATTGATGATTTCGAGAGTATATCGCTTATGATTATCGCCGCAAGCGCAACGTTGAACAAATTTGTCGTGCCTATATAGGAAGCCGCGTAGCGCTTATGACCGAGATGTCCCGCGTACAGTCCTATCCAAGCCGCAGAAACCGCAACCGCGATTACCAATGCTAGTATTCCGCCGAACACGGTTACTTCGATTTTCAGCGCGCTTATCAACAGGTATTCAATCACGCAGTCCGTCAGCGGTACAAGCAGCAGCGGAAGCGTTGCCCAAGCCCATTTTCTGTGCTTTGTGCAGAGAAAAACAGCTATGAATATCAGAAAAAAACCTGCGATTACGGCACATTCTATGCTCATAAGCTCACCTCTCTCGATAAATTATCCGAAGATTTCCTTCGCCTTTGCGTTGTCCGCGCAGATTGCATAGCTTACGGTATTTCCGTTTACGCTTACAAAGCTGTCGTCAAGCTTGTACATTTCATCGGGCTTATAGTCCGCGTAAGTCTTGCGCTGCGACTCAATTCGCTTCTCAACCGCCTCTTTCAGCTTCGCCGCGGTATCCGCGTCCTTTGCCGTGAACACGCCGATTTCATCGGGCATTGCTCCCGAACCGCAGATATACGCGGAATATTCGGTTAAGTCGTCCTCGCTTACGTCAAAATAAATCTCAAGCTTATCCGCCTTAACCTCGACCATTGACGGGAACTTAACCTCGTCCATAAGCTTTTTGGTTTTTTCGCCCGCCGAAAGCTTATTCTCCGAAACAACGGAAGAACCGCCCTGCGCGCTTCCGCCGTTTTGGCAGCCGCACATTCCGCATACGAGCGCCGCTGTAATCACCGTAAGTATAATCTTTTTCATAATTCTTCTCCTTTTGTTCAACTCATTATTCTCTGTAATTCCGACAGCAAAACCGCGTAGGTCCTGCCAAGGAAGTGCATACCGTCAATCTCCGCGTAATCCTCTCGGAAATAGCCGTCGTCGTCGCTTATCAGCGAGTAGAGGTCGCAATATTTCAGCCCAAGCTCCGAGCAAAGGCTCTTTATCACCTTGTTAACCTCGCGAACCTCGCTGTTGTCGATATTCGGATAATCGTTGTTCCGCGCGGTCGGAGTAATCGAGATACAGCAGATTTCCGCGTCCGGACACGCTCCCATAAGCCTGCTCACAAGCTCGCGATAGCTTTCCTCAAGACCGCTGTGGTCGCCGCCGGACATAGCGTTGCTTCCGAGCATAATGAAAATCCGCTTCGGCTGCGTCTGCTTTGCGTATTCAAGCGCGGTCATACCCTTGCTGTCAATCGCCTTGTTCATCGCGCCGTAAGGCGTGTAGCCAACCGCCGCCGCGACGTTTTTCTCGTCAAGATAACCGTCGTAGAGGTAAAGACCCGTGAAAATACTGTCGCCGATAAACAAATCGTCCGCGAAAAACGCTCTGTCGAAGCTCTCCGAGGGTGTATCGGTAGGAGTGTATATTATATTGCTTGTGGACGAACTTTCCGTCGAACTGTCGGTTGACCTGATGATAGGCTCGCTTTTGCTGTCCGATGTGAAATAAACGCTCTCGGAACTGTTCGCCGTGCCGCTTTCGGACGGGGAAGGAACGGCGCTTGTCGACGAACTGAAATCAATTACCACCGAGCTTGTGCTGTTCGGGGACTTGCTTTCGCCGCCGTTCAAATCGTTGAATAAGTATATGAAAACTCCCGCGCAAATTCCGAGCAAAACAATTATCATAAGCACATAAATTACAACAATTGCTTTCGGGATTTGCGGTTTTTTGTTTCTTTTCCCGTTATTAGGGTTTCCCATTTTCTGCCATTTCCCCTTTGCTGTTAATATTCATATTGTACCATATTCTTTAACAAAAATCAAGCAAATTCGCCGAAAAAATAATATTTCTTTTATAAAAAACGCCGATTTTATCTGAATATCTCGCCGTTTTGTGCATAAATTTCGGTTCTTGTGATTTTAATTCGCTTAATTTTCTCGCCCGTTTGCCTCTCAAAAGCCTCGAAAAGCAGCGCGGGATTGATGTTGAACTCGTTTCCCGCGGGCAGCCGAACCCTTATTTTATCGCCGATTTCGAGGTTTTTGACGTGCGGCTTGAGGTCGATTTCGGCAACGCCCTTTTTCGTCTTTTTTTCAACGAAAATATGTTCGCTTTCGGCAAAACGGGCGAATTTCTCTCGGTCAAGCTCGGCTTCAATCTCGTATTCAGCCTCGGCGATGTCCGTATTTTTCATCACGGGAACGGACGTTTCGGTTATTCGCAGGTCAAGCGGCAGCGCAGCGTTAAGCCGCTCGGTAACTTCCTCCGGCGGAACGTCCTCCGTGAGTCTGAAGTCAGCCGCCTCGCGCAAGCCCTCCTGTCCGAGCGACAGCGGCAGCATAAACTGAATATAAAGGCGCGGGTTGAAGCCCTCCGTATACCACACGGGCAGCTTCGATTTCACAATCGCGCGCTGAAATACGCGGTACAAATCGAGGTGCGAAATGTACTTCGCACGGTCTGTTTTGCTGAAGAAAACGCGCGTGTTTACGCTTGGCATTGTCCGTCACCTCGTATCTTTTTGCAGCACTCGCCGCCGATATTTCCGATTACGCCGCAGTTCGAGCACTTTTCGCGGCAATTCGGAGTTGTTTTCTCCTCGTGAGCAAGCTTGTTTTCGTTCACGAAAAAGTCGTGAGAAACGAGCATATTAATGTGGCTCCAAGGCGCTATTTCGTCATAAGAACGCCGTCTGTTCGCGTAAAATTCCATCGACAGCCCACATTCCTCAAAAGCCTGCTTCCATTTCTCGAAGCTGAAAAATTCGTCCCAGCCGTCAAGCTTGCAGCCCTTTTTCCAAGCGAGATAAACCGCCTTTGCAACTCGTCTGTCACCGCGCGCCAGAACCGCTTCCAGCAGCGAAACGTCATATTTCGACCACGAAATGGCGATTTTCTTGTCGGCGGCAATGTCGGTTATCAATCGCTGTTTGCGCTTGATTTCGGCTTCGCTTGCCTGCGGTTCGAACTCAAACGGCGTAAACGGCTTCGGAATAAACGTTGAAAGTGAGATTGAAACGCTTGGAGATTTGCCTTTTTTGCGGTTCGGGTTTTGGTAAAATTCCTCGATAACCGACTTTGCGAGCGCGTAAATTCCTCTGATATCGTCGTCCGTTTCCGTCGGCAAGCCGAGCATAAAGTAAAGCTTAATCGCCGTATAACCGCCCTCGAACGCGATTTTCACGCCTTTCATAACGTCGTTTTCGGTGATATTCTTGTTGATAACGTCGCGAAGGCGCTGCGTTCCCGCTTCGGGCGCGAACGTAAGCCCGCTTTTTCTCACGGACGAAATTTCATCGAAAATCTTCTCGTTGAAGCGGTCGACTCTCAGCGACGGCAGCGACAGATTTATGCGGTTTTTCGAGGTGTACGCGGTGAGCGTTGTAAGCAGTCCCTCGATATCCGAGAAGTCGCTTGTGGACAGCGACGACAGCGATACCTCGTCGTAGCCCGTGTTCGCGCAGAGCGTTTTTGTCTGCTCCAGAACGGTTTCCGTGCTTTTTTCACGAAACGGTCGGTAAATGAACCCTGCCTGACAGAACCTGCACCCGCGAATACACCCGCGAAGCACCTCCACGACCGCTCTGTTATGCACGATATCCGTGAACGGCACAACGAAATTATCCGGCGTATAAACCTTGTCGAAGTCCTTTATGACGCGCTTTTTTACCTTTTCGGGAGCGCCGTTTTTCGCAGTAATCGACTTTATCGTGCCGTCCTCGTTATACTCGACATCATACAGCGAAGGGACGTAAATTCCTTCGATTTGCGCGGCTTTTTCCAGAAATTCAGCCTTTGACGCGCCGTTTTTCTTACATTCTTCCATAAGCCGCATAAGCTCAAGGTTCATTTCCTCGCCCTCGCCTATCGCAAACAAATCGAAGAAATCCGCAAGCGGCTCCGCGTTGCACACGCACGGTCCTCCGCCCATTACAATCGGCGTAAGCGACTTTCTCTCGCTTGCAAGAACGGGAACTCCCGCAAGGTCGAGCATTTCGAGTATCGTTGTGTAGCAAAGCTCATATTGTATCGTGAAGCCGATGAAGTCGAAGTCCTTTATCGGGTCGAGGCTCTCGAGAGCGTAAAGCGGGATATTCCGCTCGCGCATTTTCTCCTCCATATCGGGAAGCGGCATAAACACACGCTCGCACCAGTAGTTCGGAACGGCGTTTTTCAGTCCGTAGAGTATCTTTATTCCGAGGTGGGACATTCCTATTTCATATGTATCGGGGAAGCAGAACGCAAACCTCACGTCGACGTTCTCCTTGTCCTTAACAACGCTTCCGCTCTCGCCGCCGATATAGCGCGACGGCCTTTGCACTTCAAGCAGGAACTCGTCGAGCCTGCGCATCATTTCATCGTTTCTGTACATCTTAATTCCTTAATTTTCTCTCATACCATTCCTGTTTTGTCATAAGAACGGCGCGCGGCTTGCTCCCCTCGAAAGGACCGACAATCCCCATTTTCTCCATTGTGTCGATAAGGCGCGCCGCTCTGCCGTAGCCGAGCTTCAAGTGGCGCTGAAGCGCGGAGGTGCTTGCTTGTCCCGCCGTTACGACAAATTCGATTGCGTCGCCGAGCTTTTCGTCCGCGTCGTCGCCCTCGGAATCGTCTGAGGGCGCGGATTTGTCCGTGCTTGCGACAATTTCGGTCTGGCGCTCGATTTCCGCCATAATGCTCTCGTCGTATTCCGCTCTGAACGTCTGCTTAATGAACTCGACAACGCGCTCGACCTCATCGTCCGAAACATAGCAGCCTTGCAGTCTAATCGGCTTCGGCGAGCCCACGGGCATATACAGCATATCGCCGTTTCCGAGCAGCTTTTCCGCGCCCGAAGCGTCCAAAATTACGCGGCTGTCCACCTGAGAAGCCACCATAAGCGCAATTCTTGAAGGGATATTGCCCTTGATAAGTCCCGTGACAACCTGCACTGTGGGCTTTTGCGTCGCGATAACGAGGTGCATACCCGCGGCTCTGGCTTTTTGCGCGAGGCGGACGATGCTGTCCTCGACGTCTTTTGGAGAAGCCATCATCAAATCCGCAAGCTCGTCGATGAAAATGACAATTCTCGGCATAAGCTCGCCGTCAATCATACCTTTTTCAACAAGCTCGTTGTAGCCGTCGATATTTCTCACGTTGTTCTCGGAGAAGAGCGTATAGCGGTTCTCCATTTCGGTCACGGACCACGCGAGCGCGCCCGCAGCCTTTTTCGGGTCGGTTACAACGGGTATCAGCAGGTGAGGGATACCGTTGTACATCATAAATTCAACCTGCTTCGGGTCAACCATTATCAATCGCACGTCCGACGGCGTTGATTTCATCAGAATACTCATTATAATCGAGTTCACGCAGACGGATTTTCCCGAACCCGTAGTTCCCGCAATCAGCAGATGCGGCATTTTGGACACATTGCAGCGCACCGTTTCGCCGCTTATATCCTTGCCGAGAACGCTGTCGAGCTTGTTTGCGAACGTCTTTTTGAACGTTTCGCTGTCAACGAGTTCGCGGAAGAACACGGTTTCCTTGACTTTATTCGGGATTTCAATTCCCACGGCAGCCTTGTCGGGAACGGGCGCAATTCTTACTCCCGAAACCGCGAGATTAAGCGCAACGTCGTCCGAAAGTCCCGCTATTTTCGAGATTTTCACTCCGGGCGCGGGCTGAAGCTCATAGCGCGTTACCGAAGGTCCTCTCGAAGCGCCGAGGAACGTCGTCTGAACGCCGAAGCTCTTGAGCGTATCGACGAGCTTATGCGCGTTTTGGTGAATTTCATTCTCGATATCGTCGGGCTTCGCGGGCTTTTTCACCTCGTTCAGCAGCGTCATCGGCGGCAGCGTGTACACGTCCGAGAGCGTGAGCTGCTTTTCGCGGCTTTCGTGCGGTTCGGGCTTCGCAATCGGCTTTATTTCGGGCATTTCGGGCGCTTCGGGAGCGCTTTCGGTCGGAATATCGTCGATATCGAACGGAAGCTCCGCCTCGTCAACCTCGGAAATCTCGTCTATATTAACTCGCGGCTTTGTTTCGCGGATTTTCGGCTCGTCCGAGAACGTTCTGTCCTTTTTCGGCGCGTCCATTATCTTCGACACGCGCGCGGGACCCTTTTCCGCGTTAAGCTTGTCCAGAGCGTCAACAATCGGCACCAAATCCGCGTCGTTATCCACAAAACGCTCGGGGTCGGGCTTTTCGGGTTCGCGCATAATCGGGTGCTTTTTTTCCATATATTTCTTCAGCGCCTCGCGGTAATCGCGCGAATCTTGGCTCTGTTCTTCAAGAGCTTTTTCGTTATTGCGCTCGGGCGGAAGCTTTACGGCGGGCTTTTTTTCGGGCTTCGGCGCTTCGGAAGCCTCGTCGGCGCCCGTTTTTCCCACGCTTCCCACAACGTCCTTCATTTCATCAAGCTGAGAGCGCCTTTGAACCTCTTTATGCAAATCGCGCTCAATCTTCTTTGTCGTCTGCATTGCGGCGAGCTTTCGCGCTTTTTCTTCCTCGTGAATACGGCGATACTCGCGGTTAAGCTCCGCAGACTGCTCGCGGCGGCGCTCGATACCCTCGGCGGTCTTTGTCCCCGCCTTCTTCACGCCTTTGCCGATTTTGCCGAACATCTCGTTAAGCGGCATATCAATCATCAGCACAACGCACACAAGCGTTATTATCACAATGATAATCGAAGCGCCGAGCTTTCCGAGAAACAGCAGCGGAACTCCGAGAAACAGCGCGAAAAATCCGCCGCCCGCGAAGCTCACTCCGTTTATGTAAAGGTTAGCGCAAACCTCGCCGAAATTCGCGCCGTTTACCTTGCCCGTGATGAATATTTCAAACGCGGCGCACAAAATAAGCTGCGCGAAAACGAACTTCCACACGGTAAACGCGGCGTTCGGTCGGTTTGACGAAATAAGCACCGCGAGCGTTATCATAAACGGTCCGAAAACGTATGCGGGTATGCCGAAAAGTCCGTGCATTACGTTGTGGAGGACGTTCCAGCCCTCGCTTCCCGGAATTATCGCGATAAACGTGAATATAACGCCAAGCGCCAATAGCACGACAGACGCGATTTTACGCTTTTTTCTGCTTTTCCTCAGAGCTTCCTCGCGCAGGCGCTGTTCTTCGAGCGCTTTTTTTGAGCGCGCCGTTGATTTTGTTTTCCCCGTAGTTCCCGCCGTGCGCGAACCCGTCTTTTTCTCTGCCATTTTTTCACCCCGAAATTATGTAATTCTTATCCCATAAAGAGGGAAGACAGCGTGTTTCCCGTGACGTTTTCCCAGATACCGCCCGCAATGCACGCAAGTCCTATTATCAATGTATAAACGCCGAAAATCTTGAACCTGTCCTTTTCAAGCAGCCACTTTACAAGCTTTATCGCAAGGAAACCGACGACAGCCGCGATTACAAAGCCGATTGCAAGCGCCGCCCAGTCGAGCTGTATATCCGATTTCACCGCTTCGCCAAGCTCAAGCACGCTTCCGCCGAGAATTGCGGGTATTCCGAGAATAAACGCGAAAGTCACCGCCGTGTTCTTTTCAAGCCCGCAGAACAGCCCCGCCGCGGTTGTCGAGCCGGAGCGCGATACTCCCGGGAACAGCGCCGCGCACTGGAATAATCCCACGATAATTCCGTCTTTCACGGTCATCTGTTCGCCTGTTTTCGTTCCGTGACAGCGGTCCGACATAAACAGCAGCATCGCCGTGAACAGGAACGCTGCGCCCTCGAAAATGATATCGCCGTCACCTTGACGCGCCGTGAAAAAGTCCTTGAAAAGATACGCGGGAACCAAAATCAGCGTCGCGAGTATCACAAGTATCATCATTCGTCTGTCCGCGTTCATATTTTTCCAAGAGAATTTTCCCGTGAAAATATCGCGGAACATAAGGAAAAACTCCTTTATCATTCCCCAAATCGTCTTTCTGAACGCGACAAAAACCGCCGCGAGCGTTCCCAGATGAAGCACAATCGACAAAATCAGCGCCATTTCGCCGTTCACGCCCGTAATATGCTGAACGACGGACAAATGCCCCGAACTCGACACGGGCAAAAATTCCGTCAATCCCTGCACAACCGCCTGAATAATCACTGTTATTATATCCATAATATGTACCTCGCAATGCGCGTCCGTTCCCCGAAAAGGGGAGCGGAGCCGTTTTCCCGGCTATTAGCCTCCGTTAAAGCGCAGCAGACGCATCGTATCGCCCGCCACAACTCTCATTATTCTTTCGTGTTCCTTGTCGTCATTGGGATTAGGTTCGTCGGGAAGCTTCCCGAAAATCCCTTCAAGCTCTTCAAAATCAATCAACGCTGTTCACCTCGCAAATCCCGCGGAATTGCTCCGTAAAGTGCGCCGTTTATCTCGGCGTTCCTCGACTTAACGGCAACCGCTTTCCGCTTTTTTTCGCCTTTTTCGGAGGATTTTTGCGTGGTTTTCTTCGTTGACTTTGTTGATTTCGTCGATTTTGAAGATTTTGCAGCTTTTTTCACGATTTTCTCGGGATTTTTTGCTTTTTCTTCCTCAATCATCTCGTAAAGCCGCTTTACGGCGTCCGAAAGCGACCCGCAGTTGTCGATTAAACCTTCTTCGACCGCCGCTTTTCCGTCGAGAACCGTCCCGATATCCAGCACAAGCTCGTCGCGCTCCATCATCAGCTCCTTGAAGCGTTCGGGCTTGATGTGGCTGTTTTTGGCGACAAAGCGCGTTATTCTGTCCTGCATTTTCTCGAAATAATTCATCGTCTGCGGCACTCCGAGCATCATTCCGTTCATACGCACGGGGTGAATTGTCATTGTCGCGGACGGCACGATAAAGCTCTCTCTTGCCGATACCGCGAGCGGTACTCCTATTGAATGACCGCCGCCGACCACGATAGACACGCTCGGCTTCGATATCCCCGAAATCAGCTCCGCAAGCGCAAGCCCCGCCTCGACGTCGCCGCCGACCGTGTTCAGCAGAATAAGCAGCCCTTCGACCGTGCTGTCCTGTTCAATCGCCACAAGCGCGGGAATAAGATGCTCGTATTTTGTCGTTTTATTCTGCGGCGGCAGTATATAATGCCCCTCAATCTGCCCGATTATCGACAGACAGTGGATATTATAGGGTGCGCCTGTCGCCGCGACCATTCCCATATCAATAATCTGCTGATTTTGCTGCTCCGAAAACGGCGCGCCGCTTTCTTCCGCAGTTTCGTTTTTATGTCCCATATCTTCACCTCTCTTGTTATTATTATTGTCCGAGAGGATAAAAATATTCGCATAACAACTCATCTTACATTATATCACATACGGAAATTTTTTTCAAGGGCTTTTGCATTTTCACGGCTTAAATAAATCATACTTTGTACAATCCAAGCATACAGTAGTGTTGTACCGACAGTATCACCCCGCAAAAAAGCTTTAAGGAGGACTTCTGATGGAAGAAAAGAACAAATCCGTCGTTTATCTCGACGAAATTATTTTTGACGGACAGACCGAACAGGGCGTTGAACTCGACTATGTTCTGCCCGATTACTGCCCCGATATCTTCAAGATACTTTCCTGTTCGCTAACGCCGAAAATCGTGTCGTACAGCGTTTCAAGCGATGGAAAGCTCGCTCTTGACGGCGTTGTGTACATAAAGGCGCTCTACCTCGCCGAAACAGGCTCCGAGGTCTTTTGCATCGACCAGCGATATACCTATTCAAAGCTTGTCGATGTCGCGAAAAAAGACTTGCCCGCGCCGTGGCTTTCCTTTGAAATGAAGCAGGATTACTGCACCTGCCGCGCGGTTTCGCCGAGAAGAATCGACGTGCGCGGCGCGGTTTCCTGCCGCATAAAGGCGCAGTCCTGCCGCGAAACGGCTCTTTGCGCCATTCCCGACGGACTTCAGGTGAAAACGCGTTCCGTTTCCTGCTGTGGGAAAACGCTTTTCGCGAAAAAGCAGATTTTAAGCTCCGAGGACATTGAAACGGGCGCGAGCGGCGTTGCGTTTATTATGCAGAGCAGCGCCTGCCCGAAAGTCACCGATGTGAGAATTGTCGCGGATAAGGCGGTTGTAAAGGGCACGGTTATCGTGAGCGCGCTTTACGGCTTGCCGAACGCGGACTCCGGCGGCTGCTCCGAAGCCGAGAAAATGACCGCCGAAATACCTGTGAGCGCAATTCTCGATATCCCCGGAATTACCGACGAACACGTCACAATTCCCGAAATTTCCGTCCTTGATTTCGAGCTTATTCCAAAGGCGGACAGCGGAATTATTTCCTGCAAAATGACAGCCGAGTGTTCCGCGAGGGCGTGGAAAGCGGAACAGACGACATTCCCCTCGGACGTCTATTCAACCGAGTTTGAAACGGATTTTCTCACTAATTCGCTTCGCCTTAACACCGCTCCCAGAGCGCTTTCGCAATCGCTCACGCTTAAAATGAACATAACCGCCGAGGGCTTTGAAATTCGCTCTGTGTGGGATTGCCGCGCGGAGATAAAAAATCCCGTCCTGCGCGTCGGCGAGAACGGTGAAACAGAGTTTTCGGGTATGCTTTGCGGCTGCGTTTACGGCAAAAACGCGGACGGCTCGCCGTTTTGTCTTGAAAAGCAGGAAGCGTTCAGACAGGCGCTTTCTTCTTCGGATTTGAACGAAAACACCGCCGCTCAGTTCGCCGCCAAAATCACGAGCGCTGATTTTTCAATCAAGTCTGACGGCGCCGTTGAAATTTCCGCGATAACCGAGCTTTGCGGCGTGCTTCACGACGTTGTTGCCGCCGAAACCGTAAGCGAAGTCACCGTTCGCGAGGATAAGCCGAAAGCGGGAAACGACGAGTTTGCGCTTCGTATTTGCTATACGGACGAAAAATCCGACTGCTGGAGTATCGCAAAGGCTTATAACACCACGGTTAAGGCGCTTATGGAGGAAAACGACATCACCGATGAACAGGCGGCGCTTTCGGGTATGATTATCATTCCAACGGTGTAAAAGGGAGGAGCTTTTTTGATGAATAGTGTTTATGCTGATATCGCCGGAAGAACCGGCGGTAATATCTATCTCGGCGTTGTCGGACCCGTGCGTTCGGGTAAATCAACCTTTATAAGCCGCTTTATGAACGACATCGTTATCCCCAACATTACCGACGAATACCGCCGCGAGCGCGCAAACGACGAGCTTCCGCAGTCGTCGGCGGGCAAGACCATTATGACCACAGAGCCGAAGTTTGTTCCCGAGGAAGCTGTTTCTGTTCTTGTAGATGACGTCAAGATGAATGTTAGGCTTATCGACTGCGTTGGATATATCGTTCCGAGCGCAATCGGCTATATCGAGAACGAAGCGCCGCGAATGGTGATTACGCCGTGGTTTGACGAGGAAATTCCGTTCAATATGGCGGCGGAAGTCGGCACGAGAAAGGTTATCACGGACCATTCGACTATCGGTATCGTCGTTACAACGGACGGCTCGATAACCGATATTCCGCGCTCCGAATACGAGCAGGCGGAGGAGCGGATTATTTCCGAGCTTAACGAAATCAACAAGCCTTTTGTCGTCCTCCTCAACTGTACGCACCCCGAAAGCCCCGAAAGCAAAGCTCTTGCCGAGGAGCTTTCGGAGAAGTACAGAAGCCGCGTTATCCCGCTTAACTGCGTTGATATGGACGAGGACAAAATCAAGGAAATTCTGGGCGAAGTGCTGCTGAAATTCCCCGTGCGCGAGGTCAAAATCAGAATGCCGCGCTGGATTTCCGCTCTCGACAAGGAGCATTGGCTCAAAAAGGACGTTTTCGGGTGCATCAAGACGGCGGCGGCAGAGGTTCACGGTATCAACGATATCAAAAAGTGCGCGGAGGATATCGCGCAGTGCGAATATGTAAAACGCGCCGAAGCCGCTGAAATCGACCTTGGAACAGGTTCGGGAATTGTTGATATTACTCTCGAAAACGAGCTGTTTTACAAAATTCTCGGCGAGGCGACAGGTCTTGAGCTGAACAGCGAGAACGACCTTATGCCGTGTATGATTGAGCTTGCGGCTATCAAGCGCAGGTATGAACGCGTGAAAAACGCGCTTGACGAGGTTGAGGCGACGGGTTATGGCATAGTGCTTCCGCAGATGGACGAACTCACTCTCGAAGAGCCGGAAATCATCAAGCAGGGCGGGAAATACGGCGTTCGTCTGAAAGCTTCCGCGCCGTCTATTCATATGATGAGCGCTAATATTACCACGGAAATTAACCCGATTGTCGGCAGCGAAAAGCAATCCGAGGAGCTTATTAGTTACCTCCTCAACGATTTTGAGGAAAATCCGACCAAAATCTGGGAGAGCAATATCTTCGGCAAATCGCTCTCCGACCTCGTTAACGAGGGACTTCACAACAAGCTTAACCGTATGCCGCAGGACGCGCGAATGAAGCTCCAGGAAACAATCGGCAGGATTATCAACGACGGCTGCGGCGGGCTTATCTGCATTATTCTGTAATTTCACGAAATCGCTCGTTTTCGGGCGATTTCTTTTTTTCATCAAAAAGTACTTGACAAATCGAACACGCTGTGTTATAATAGTAACGTTAAATCGCTGGTGTAGCTCAGTCGGTAGAGCAGCGCATTCGTAATGCGCAGGTCGGGGGTTCGAGTCCGTTCACCAGCTCCAGCAGCGTGACGCTGCACCCAATTTCGCCCCTAGCGCGTTCTAGGGGCGATTTTTTCGCCCGCGAGGGGCTTTGCTGACCGTCCTCTTCTGCGTTTTCCCTCCCAAAATTTTCCGAGGGAAAATTTTAGGAGGAAAATCCGCGGGCATACCAACAGCATAGTTTGCAATAACCCAATTTCGCCCCTAGCGCGTGCTAGGGGCGATTTTTTATGCCCGCGAGGGACTAAATCACAAAACCTGCTGCTTGTCCTCAACCCTTTATTAATGCGGGTTGAGGACTTCTTTTTTTTGCCCTGAAAATAATACACACTTGACGATTTTCGCCTTGTTTTTGCGTGTTTTTTCGCGTTGATGGGGGTCAAGATGGGTGTCAGACTATTCTTGTTAAAATTGATTGCGTGAACAAACTGTTAAAAAATCGCCTTTGACAAAATAAACAAACTTTAATCTCCCATCTTGTTGGATTTAACTATTGACAATAAATGTAAAATGGTATATAATGTAAATATAGTGAGATTTTACCATATGTAGAAAAACGCGAGTAGGAGAAATCCTGCCCGCGCTTTTCTTTTCGCTGCAAATCTTCAAAAATGACTGACGTTAATATCCCTTAGACGTTCCCCGAAAGCGGGAAGTTAAAATCTCACAATCTCAAA
>DBIU01000015.1:0-161 GCA_002304735.1 Ruminococcaceae bacterium UBA794
GTAAACGCAGGTGATATCCGCGCCGCTTTTCTCGTGGAACTCGACAATCGGCTTTATATCCATATTCGCGATAATGTTGCTGTCCGCCATTACAACGTACTCCGCGTCACTCTCCTCGATAAACTGATAGGAGCCTGCAAGCGCCTCAAGTCTGCCGCGGT
>DBIU01000015.1:226-1021 GCA_002304735.1 Ruminococcaceae bacterium UBA794
GCTTCCCTCTCTGCCGTAGGGCGGGAGAATGTGCAGACCGCCGGTCTTTCTCGCCAAATCCCACTCCGAACCCATTCCAAGGTGATTCATCAGAGAATAATAATTCTGCTTCGTGATAATTCCGACCTGCGTAATCCCCGAATTTACCATACTCGAAAGCGGGAAGTCAACAAGTCTGTATTTGCTTCCGAACGGAACGCTTGCCATCGCTCTTGCCTTTGTAAGCTCGGGAAGGGTCTGTTCGTGCATATTAGCGAAAATCAAGCCTAAAACATTAGCCATACTAGCCATATCAAAAACGTCCTTTCCTATATCATATGTCCTTAGAAATCATAGCCTTGGGGGGAGCTATCGCCTTGTCGGATACGTTTACGTTGTGTCCGATTACCGCAACGCCCCACTCGTCCTTATTCTCGATAAGCTCGGGACGTTCGCCGATATGCGCGCCCTCGCCGATAACGCAGTTTTCACCGACGATAGCGTACTCGATAACCGCGCCCTTCTTGATTACGGAATTAGGCATTACGATACTGTCGCGAACAATCGCGCCTTCTTCAACGGTAACGCCCGCGAAAAGCACCGAGAAGTCAATCATTCCATTAATCTCGCAGCCCTCGGCTATCATCGAGTTTTCAATATGGCTCTGTGCGCCCGCAAAGTGCGGCGGCATAACAGGGTTTCTGGAGTAAATCTTCCAGCTGTCGTCAAGCAAATCAAGCGGAACGTTCGGGTCAAGAACGTCCATATTCGCTTCCCACAGAGAGTCGATTGTTCCGACGTCCTTCCAGTAGCCGT
>DBIU01000015.1:1113-1560 GCA_002304735.1 Ruminococcaceae bacterium UBA794
GAATGATGTTCTTGCCGAAATCCTTCGTTGCGCCCTCGTCCTGCTCGTTTTCGATAAGATACTTGCGAAGCTTGCTCCAAGTAAATACATAAATACCCATCGAAGCAAGGTTGGACTTAGGCTCTTTCGGCTTCTCCGCAAACTCCGTGATAATTCCCTCGTCGTTCGCGGTCATAATACCGAAACGCGGCGCTTCCTCCCACGGCACTTCCAAAACGGCGATTGTCGCGTCCGCCTCGTTCTGCTTGTGGAAGTCAACCATCTTCGAGTAATCCATCTTGTAGATATGGTCGCCCGAAAGGATTACGACATATTCGGGATTATAGCGGTCGACAAAGCCGATATTCTGATAAATCGCGTTTGCCGTGCCGGAATACCAAGCCTTGCCCGCAGCGGTTTCATAAGGCGGGAGAACGTGTACTCCGCCGTGAGCGCGGTCAAGACCCC
>DBIU01000015.1:1603-2473 GCA_002304735.1 Ruminococcaceae bacterium UBA794
CCGTTGCCTATGTACTCGTTGAGAACGAGCGGCTGATACTGCGTCAGAACTCCGACGGTATCAATTCCCGAATTAACGCAGTTTGAAAGCGGGAAGTCGATAATTCTGTACTTACCGCCATACGGAACGGCAGGCTTTGCCATATCCTGAGTAAGCGCGTAAAGACGGCTGCCCTGACCGCCTGCCAGCAGCATTGCAACGCACTCTTTTTTAATGTGATTCATAACTGTCCTCCTGTTATTAATCGTATTGATTACAGCGGTTATTTCGCCGCTTTTTCAGCTTTTTTCGCTTCAGACTTCTTGTCCTCCGGCTTTTTTTCCTCGGCTTTCTTCTCCTCGGCAGCCTTCTTCGCTTCTTCAGCCTTTTTCCGGTCGTCCTCGGGGCTGCGGATATTCTTCGGCTTGAAGTACATCACGGACATCGGCGGGATATCGAGCGTAATTCTGTACGCTTCGTCGTGCATAGGCTGTTCCTTTGCGGTAACGGTGCCGTTAGTGATACCGCTTCCGCCGAACTCCGCGTTATCGGAATTGAACACCTCGACATAATCCGCGTAATACGGAACGCCGATTTCGTAAATCTCGTGGCGAACGGGCTGGAAATTGCAAACGACAATAAGCTCCTCCTTATTGCGGGCAATTCTTCTGAACGCGATAACGCTGTTCTGGTTGTCCTCCGCGGAAATCCAGTGGAAGCCCTCCCAGCTTGTGTCGCACTCCCAAAGCGCGGGATTGTCGAGATAGAATTTATTTATCGCCTTAACGTAATTGTGATATCTGAGATGCGGCTCAAATTCGAGAACCTCCCAATCGAGCTGCGCCTGGAAATTCCACTCCTTATACTGAGCAAATTCCTGTCCCATAAACA
>DBIU01000015.1:2532-4431 GCA_002304735.1 Ruminococcaceae bacterium UBA794
AGCTTCTTGCCGGGGTGCGCCATCATATAGCCGAGGAACGTTCTCATCGAATGGAAGCGGAACTCGCGCGGACCGCCCATTTTGTCGAGCATCGAGCATTTTCCGTAAACGACCTCGTCGTGGCTTATCGGGAGAACGAAATTCTCCGAAAACGCATAGTAGAACGAGAATGTAACGAGATTGTGGTTATACGGCCTGCCGAGCGGGTCCATACTCATATATCTGAGCATATCGTTCATCCAGCCCATATTCCACTTGAAGTTAAACCCAAGTCCGCCGATATCCGCGGGCTTTGTTACCATCGGCCAAGCGGTTGATTCCTCCGCAACCATAAGTATATTCGGGTGCTCGCGGAAAAGCGCGGCGTTGAGCTTTTGGAGGAACGCGATTGCCTCGAGATTTTCCCTGCCGCCCTTGTTGTTCGGGCGCCATTCGCCGTCGCGGCGGTCATAGTCGAGATAAAGCATTGAAGCCACCGCGTCGACTCTCAAGCCGTCGACGTGATATTTCTCAATCCAATAATTCGCGTTTGAAACGAGGAACGACTGAATTTCGGGCTTGCCCCAATCGAAAATGTGCGTTCCCCAAGACTTATGCTCTCTTCTCAGCGGGTCGGCATATTCATAGCAGCTCTCGCCGTCCCACTCGTAAAGTCCTGCCGCGTCCTTCGGGAAGTGCGCGGGAACCCAGTCGAGAATTACGCCTATTCCCGCCTTGTGGCACTTATCGACAAATGCCATAAAGTCGTGCGGCGTTCCGAAGCGCGAAGTTGGCGCGTAATAGCCTATTTGCTGATATCCCCACGAGCCGTCGAACGGATATTCTCCGATAGGCATAAGCTCGATGTGAGTATAGCCCATTTCCTTAACATAAGGAATAAGCTCGTCTGCGAGCTGCTTGTAGCTGAGATAATTCTCGCCGTTTTTCTTCCACGAACCCGCGTTAACCTCGTAAATATTAATCGGGCTGTCGTAAACGTTCGTTTTTGCAAGCTTTTCCTCATACGCTTTGTCCGTCCACTTGAAGCCGTCGAGGTCGAAGAACTTAGACGCGGTGTTCGGACGAAGCTCCATATGAGTTCCGTAAGGGTCGGCTTTCAGCTTTATCAAACCGTCGGGGGCTTCAACGCTGAATTTGTAGTTGTCATACTGCTTTATCCCCTCGATAAACAGCTCCCAGATACCGCCGTCGTTGATTTTATTCATATAATGACGAGTTCTGTCCCAGTGGTTAAAATCGCCGACAACGCAAACCGACTTCGCGTGCGGCGCCCAGCACCTAAACACAACACCGTCCACTCCGTCCTTTTTCAGCTTATGCGAGCCGAAAAAGTCGTAGGAATGTGAGTTTTCGCCTTGAAAAAACAGATGCAGCGGAACCTGATATTCTTCGGGAACCGTGATTGCCATCAGAAAAACCTCCCTTATTTTGCCGCCCGCGAAGCAAACCCGCAGGCAATATTCTTAATATGGAGTGCAAATCTCCTTTTACTCTTATTCTATTTTAGCACATTAGAGTGTTTTTTTCAAGTGCTTTGTGAATATTCTATGATTTTTTACATTTTGAGCTGTTGATTTTGTATATTTTAACAATACTTTTGCCAAAATTTAATGTAAACGTTTTCATAAGGTGAATATTATTCAAAATTAATGAAAAAAGTTAAAACCCCAAGAAAACGCAGTCGGCAAAATGCGAAAAACTGCGCTTTCCGAGGTTTTGAAGGGGGCAGGCTGCTATTTGCGCAATCGCACAAAATACTCGAGAATAATTTGTTGAAATTGACGGCTTGCGGAAGCCTGTACATAGCTTTCCTCTCGCCCCAAGTTCGGGCGAGGGGGCGAAGCTTGCGGCTTTGTTCCCCTGCCCGACTTCCTTCAAGCCGCAGCTCAGCCGAAGCGC
>DBIU01000015.1:4549-4771 GCA_002304735.1 Ruminococcaceae bacterium UBA794
AACCGGGAGTCTGCGCAAAGCCGACTGGGACAGCTGCTGACCCGCTTCGGCTTTTGCGTTCTCGAAAATAACCGCAATCTCCGCGCGAATTTACGGGCGGTCGGCGGCTTGAAGCTATGGTTTGAAAAAGCTTTCCTCTCGCCCCAAGTCCGGGCGAGGGGCGAAGCTTGCGGCTTTGTTCGCCTGCCCGACTTCCTTCGAGCCGCAGCTCAGCCGAAGCGC